>JBAWVE010000100.1:0-8421 GCA_037147435.1 Parachlamydiaceae bacterium | reverse complement strand
ACGCAACAATTGCTTCTGCTCCTACTTCTGATTCAGAACAGAGCCAACCCGCTGCTGGCCTAAACGACGCAACAATTGCTTCTGCTCCTACTTCTGATTCAGAACAGAGCCAACCCGCTGCACCTGTAGCGCCTCAACAAAAAAAACAATGGGTACTCACACAGCTATCAACAAACAAGTTTGCCATTGGCGCATTAGCCATCACTACTTCTGCTTTAACTCTATACAGCCTAGTTCAATGGTGGGAATCAAATAATGCAGCAAACGAAGCAGCTGCAAAACAACTCGCAGCAGAAACATCCACAGCAGCCTATAATGTGGCATGTGAAGCCTCCACAGCTGCCTATAATGTTGCATGTGAAACCTCCACTGCAGCCTATACAGCTGCCTATAATGTTGCATGTGAAACCTCCACTGCAGCTTATACCCTTGCATGTGAAGCCTCTACTGCAGCCTATAATGATTTTTTAACTAAATTTTCTGCCTTAGAACAACAGCTCAACGTTGCTTCTGCCGCAGCACAGCAGCTCAGCGAAGCCTTATTTTCATCCCGCACTAACGTTGTAACCGAGGCTTCTTTGTCAGCAAAACCAATCAACGAACCTTCTTTATCAGCAGGACTGATCAGCGAACCTTCCCTTGCAGCAAATCTGTTTGGCAAAGGGTTAAATGGTTTAACACAATTTGTAAGCAGTGTGACGAATACTTCCAACCCATAAACCTGATTAAGATTTTGATGGCGCGAGAGGGCGAAGCGTTTGGGGACTCCAAACGCTTCGCCCCTTCGCCTTCAAATTTCTATAAACTGCAGACACCCGCTTCGTGGGTGAAAACCTAAATAATACTTCTAGTTTTCTACATCCATTTCCGTTATAATTCCGACCGATAGAATTTCATTACCGACGAGGGTTAACGATGGAGACCACACATTCACCTAAATCCGGCAGCGTCATCGGCGCTATTTTGCTCGTGGCAGGCTGCTGCATAGGAGCAGGCATGCTGGGGATGCCTGTCATGTCAGCTCTGGCCGGCTTTGGCCCCTCACTAGCCATGTTTCTTCTCAGTTGGCTTTTTATGACAACAACAGCCTTACTTCTGCTGGAAGTTAATCTGTGGTTTTCTCATGAAGTTAGCATCATCTCCATGGCAGGCCACACACTTGGCTTTGCAGGAAAGGCTGTGGCGTGGAGCTGTTACGCATTCCTTTTCTATACCCTCGGCATTGCCTACATTGCCGGCAGTGGTGAACTGTTGGCAAATTTTACCGCCTTAACATTCGGGATGCCACTTCCCCACTGGGTAGGAAGTCTTTCGGTAAGTTTGCTTTTTGGCCTATTCGTCTATTTGGGCACGCGCGCCGTCGATCTCTTTAATCGCCTCCTGATGGCCGGGCTCGTCCTCACCTACATCCTTCTTGTCTGCTTTGGCCTACCCCATGTCAGGATTGAAAACATCACTTATGTCCACTGGTCTGCAGCGCCGTTTGTGATTCCTGTCATGATTATTTCTTTTGGATTTCACAACCTAATTCCAAGCTTAACAACATACCTTAAAGGCAATACAAAACTCCTGCGCTTGACCATTATAGGAGGAAGCCTTTCAACCCTTATAGTCTATTTAATCTGGGAATTTGTCATCCTTGGCCTCATTCCCCTTTCCGAGCAACAGGGGCTGGTAAAAGTAATCGATCAGAATAACATGGCAACAGGAATTCTAAGCAAAGCCGTCGGCTCTTCGCTGATTGTCCAACTGACGCAATCTTTCGCTTTTTTTGCTATTGTTACTTCATTTCTGGCCAACTCACTCAGTTTTGTCGATTTCCTGGCCGATGGATTCCGCATCAAAAAAACATCTTTCAATAAGCTCTGGTTATGCGTTCTTGTCATTGCCCCTCCGTTTATTTTAGCAATGATTTATCCGCAAATATTCCTTGTCGCCCTCAATTACGCCGGCGCCTTTGGCGCTGTCATTCTTTTTGGCATCCTGCCAGCATTGATGGTCTGGGCCGGACGATATAAACTAAATCTTTCCACGCAAGTACTGGTCCCCGGGGGGAAAATCACACTTTCTTTGATTGTGCTTTTTTCCCTTTGGGTCATGTGGCTCTACATTTAGGTAATCAAAAATGGCGACTAGGTAATCAACAATGGCGAATCAACAAAGCAAAATGGTTGGGGGTATCCTCCTCATCTCTGGAACTGCTGTTGGGGCAGGCATGCTTGCCCTGCCGATCAGTACAGGCATGGCAGGATTCATCCCCTCAGTATTTCTATTTGCCCTCTACTCAGTCTACATGACATTTACCGGTCTGCTTATGCTGGAAGTCAACCTGTGGGTTGGCGAAGGGAATAATTTAATTTCCATGGCCAAGCTTACGCTTGGAAGATGGGGGCAAGCGGCAAGTTGGATCCTATACCTATTTCTTCTCTATTCATTGACAACAGCATACGTTGCCGGCGGAGGCCCCCTATTACTCAGCGCTGTCAAATTTGCTACGGGAAAGGATATTCCTGAATGGATGGGAATGGTCCCCCTGTTGGCCATTTGCGGCTTTTTTGTCTACAAAGGCGCCCGATCTGTCGACCTTGTGAACCGCGCCCTAATGGTCGGCATGGTCGCAACCTATGCCCTTCTAGTCATCTTTCTGACTCCTCATCTCAATCTACAATTGCTTAATCATACCGACTGGAAATACCTGCTGATAGGGGTCTCCATTACTGCAACATCCTTTGGTTTTCATATTGTCATTCCTTCTTTAGTCACGTATATGAACCGCGATATCCCCAAGCTTAGGACAGCCATCCTTGTCGGCAGCTCAATTCCATTTTTCGTCTATTTGTTATGGGAATTTTTAGCTCTGGGAATCATTCCTGTCAGTGGAAAATATGGCATCGAGTATGGGTATCAGCATGGCAGCAATGCCGCCCATCTCATGAGTGAATTTCTTCAGCACTCCACGCTGGCTTTTGTGACACAGTGCTTTTCTTTTTTTGCGATCATTACTTCATTTTTTGGAGTCTCCCTCAGCTTATTCGACTTCCTTGCCGATGGTCTCAACGTTAAAAAAACACACAAGGGCAAGTGTTTTCTTTTTGTCCTCACATTTTTCCCCCCGTTAATCATTGCACTGATCGATCCGCGTGCTTTTCTATCGGCATTAGAGTATGCAGGAGCCTTCGGAGTGGTCGCACTATTAGGTCTAATGCCAGCAATGATGGCATGGTCAGGGAGATATCGCCTACTCCTCGTCAATCACAAGGGTTTTCAGGCTCCTGGAGGAAAACCGGCGCTGATTGCCACAATCACACTATCATTGATCATCATAGCCGCAGAGGCCGCAACAAAATTAGGATGGATAAAACTATGAGCGAACAACAACAGAAAGAACAACAGCAGAAGAAACGAATCCTCACAGGAGACCGTCCCACAGGGCGCTTACACCTCGGCCACTATGTCGGATCACTGAAAAATCGTGTCGCTTTGCAAGATGCCTATGAGTGTTATTTTATCATTGCAGACCTCCATATGCTAACGACGAAGCCAACGAAAGAGGATATTTTGGCCCTGCGAGAGAACGTTCACGAAATGGTCCTTGACTACCTGTCCTGCGGCATCGACCCCAAGAAATCGACCATTTACCTGCAATCGGCTACCCCTGCTGTCTATGAGATGAACCTGATTTTTGAGATGCTCATCTCTCTCAACCGCCTCACTGGCCTGCCCAGCCTAAAGGAAATGGCACGCAACGCCCATATGGAACCAGACAGCGTTCCCTTTGGCCTAATCGGCTATCCTGTTTTACAGACTGCGGATATCCTAATGCCCAAGGCGCATCTCGTTCCCGTCGGTAAGGATAATGAAGCCCACATCGAACTGTCACGCGATATTGCACGCCGCTTTAACCAGACGTATGGAGAAGTCTTTCCCCTTCCCGATGTCCTTCTTAGCGACGTTCCATCCCTCATCGGCACCGATGGAAAAGGGAAGATGAGCAAATCTGCAAATAATGCAATCTACCTTTCCGACGATGCCAAAACAGTCGAAAAAAAGGTGAAAGGGATGTATACCGACCCGAACAGGGTCCACGCCCATGTTCCAGGAACGGTTGAAGGCAATCCGGTATTTACCTATCTCGATGTCTTCGGCACCAATCACAATGAGATTACCTCAATGAAAAATCGCTACAGAGAAGGCTCTGTTGGCGATGTAGAAGTGAAAGATGCTCTGATCCACGTCCTTCATCAATTCATGGACCCCATCCGGGAACGACGCAAAGAATTCGAAGCCGACAAAGGCTTAGTCGAAGAAATTGTTTATGACGGCACTCAGAGTATGATCGAAATTTCTAACGCAACAGTTAAGGAAATGCGCAGCGCCATGGGCATCAGCGGCACATGGAATAAAATCTCACGCATCGCCAGGGACAGGAAAGCAACGTGCAATTTAAGTTAAAAACTGAATTTCTCCCCACCGGAGACCAACCACAAGCCATTGATAAGTTAACCGAAGGGCTTGTCTCCGGACGTAGATCGCAAGTTCTCCTTGGTATCACTGGATCAGGGAAAACTTTTACGATGGCGAATGTGATTGCTAGGGTGCAGCGCCCCACTCTTGTAATCGCCCATAACAAAACCCTTGCTGCACAGCTCTATCAGGAATTCAAAACGTTCTTTCCAGAAAATGCAGTCGAATACTTTGTCTCCTACTACGACTACTACCAACCAGAAGCCTACATTGCCCGCACTGACACGTATATCGAAAAAGATATGGCAATCAATGACAAAATCGACAAAATGCGCCTCAGCGCCACCCGCTCATTGCTCGAACGAAGCGATGTCATCATCGTTGCCTCTGTCTCCTGCATCTATGGGTTGGGCTCTCCCGAATACTACAGAGGGATGAACCTCGTCCTCTCAACCGGACTGGAACGGCGCCGCGATGACATCCTGCTGCACCTCGTGGAAATGCAATACAAAAGAAATGATTACGACTTCTCCCGCTCCACTTTCAGGGTCCGCGGCGATGTCCTGGAAATCTTTCCCGCCTATGAAGAGGACCTTGCCCTGCGCGTCGAATTCTTTGATGATGTGATCGAACGCCTCAGCGAGATCGACCCTCTGACAGGAAAAGTCAAACGACGCATTAACGACATCACAATCTATCCGAGCTCCCACCACGTCACCCCCGAAGAAGTGCGCTTCCATGCCATTGAGACGATCCGAACAGAACTCAAAGAGCGGATGGATTTTTTTGAAAAGAACAATCAACTGATCGAATTGCAGCGGATCCAACAGCGCACGATGTACGATTTGGAAATGCTTAAGGAAGTGGGAACATGCAAAGGGATTGAAAACTACTCACGCCACTTCAGTCAGAGAAAACCAGGAGAACCCCCTCCCTGTCTTCTCGACTACTTTCCCAGTGACTTTCTTTTTGTCATCGACGAATGCCATCAAACAATCCCCCAGTTGCACGCGATGTGCAACGGCGATCGGGCACGCAAGCAATCGCTGGTGGACTTTGGTTTCAGGCTGCCTTCTGCCTATGATAACCGTCCCCTGAAATTTGAAGAGACCTACAAGCGCATCCACCAAGTAATCTACGTCTCAGCAACACCTGGAACTTGGGAAATCCAAGAAGCTAGTGGAGAAGTGGTTGAACAGATGATCCGGCCCACCGGATTGCTGGATCCGGAAATCGAGGTCCGCCCGGCCGCAGGACAGGTCGATGACTGCCTGGACGAAATCCGCCATCATATCAAACGTGGAGGCCGCATCCTCATTACAACATTGACCAAACGGCTAGCTGAAGACTTAAGTAAATACCTCACAGAAGTCGGTGTAAAGGTAAAATACCTGCACTCGGATATCGACACCATAGAACGGGTGCAGATCATCCGCGATCTACGCTGCGGCATCTGCGATGTCCTCGTCGGCATCAACCTGCTACGGGAAGGGCTCGACATGCCCGAAGTGACCCTTGTTGCGATCCTCGATGCTGATAAAGAAGGGTTCCTCCGTAGCGAAACAGCGCTTATCCAAACATGCGGCCGCGCTGCCCGTAATGTTGAGGGCCGCGTCATCATGTACGCCGATAGAATAACTGAATCCATGAGGAAAACCATCGAAACAACAAACAAACGTCGTGAGATCCAGAGGAAATACAACGCAACCCACGGAATTACCCCACGCTCGGTCAAACGAGAGATCTCCCTGCTCGTCGAACCGGAAGTCGAATTGGCCTATCCCGATTTCAAACCGGAAGAGCAAGCGTGCGCTGCAGAAGAGGTTGTCCACTATCTTACCCCTGATGAAATCAACAAGAAAATTAAAGAATACGAAGCTGAAATGAAACGCTCTGCCAAAGAGATGCGCTTCGAAGATGCCGCCCACTTCCGCGACCTCATGCGCAAATACCAACAAATAGAACTTTCGTTCGGCTAGCCCCAGAGGACATGATCCTGGAGAGATTGAAAAGGATTGGAATCTGGTCTCATCATGCTAATAAAGAGGCAGCGATCACCTTTTCTGTCATAGTTTGACAGAATATGCAGGATGTAGACGTGATATTAGATATTAGTATTGAAATTAAATATTTTTGTTAAGTATAATACAAAATATAGATTTGTTTTAGTGTACGAGAATGGGCTTGTCGTTACCCACAAGTCTTAATCTAATAATTGAAATGGGGGCTCATGAAATTCACCTCTATTTTATAGCCACTTAGGCATTGGTAAGCTTATTAACAGTTAAATTTTCGGAGTGAATTATGTTAAACGAAATACCACCTAGTACCCCTGCCAGTCCCCCGGAGAGTGGGCCTTTACCTAAACCAGCCCCTCATCCAGCTCATCCTAATGATATTACGATTCACAACCTTGGTCCTACGATTGGTGCAAACCTTCCAAGTAGCGCTCATTCAACATTAACTAATCCTGTGAATCATAGTGTTTCTAACTTGACTCATCCCGCAGCCGCAGGTAAAGTTGCCGCTGCCGCAGCTCTGCTTATGCCTGCAGGAGCGCCAAAAGAGCGTGGCCTGAAGCCACTAGAACCTATGTCCGTAGCTGGTATGATTGCATTTGGAAAAGCATTTATGAACAGCACGATCGATAGGGTTAAGGACGATATTCCCGCTCTGCATGAAGCTGTTAGAGTTAATTTTATCCATATTTTTCCAGATGATCCAGAAGGAATGCCTGATTCAGATCGAAAAACAGATATTGCGCTTTTTCGACAAGAAATGAACACTCGTATTACAACTAATACTGTCACATATGAATGGTGGTGTTACTTTAATTTAAGACTTTCGATTTTAGCAACCTCTGAATCCGACCGCAAAGTTGCTTGGAGTGGTGGGTATATAAATGAAGCACTAACAGAGCTAATGATTAATGGTAAGTGGAAAAATCATGAAGATATTGTCGCAGCACGCAATATGTTATGGAGACCCATACCCCTTATTAATGTGCAGAGCACGACGCATTGTTATTTTCCAACAACCTTAGGGGAGCTGAATATTGCTGATATGAATGACATGTTTGCTACGGGTGTTTTCCCAATCGGATTAGTCAACCACCCTGTTATGGCAGATGGCAGATTAATGCACCCGGTTGAATTTTTTATTCATGATCTCACACATTCTGGAAATGAATGCGCACGCTTAGATGGCCTCCCATTAAATAAACTGCGCCCTTTTTGCGAGACTTTTCAAGAAGTAAAGCACTTATTAAATAAATTACCTAATACTGACAAAGACCAACTTCACGTTGAAGAATTAGTTAAATTATTGGATTTTATTGTATTTAATGAAACCCATGAGGTGCCACTAGCTTTGCGTGAAATTGCAAAATATCCAGACAAAACAGACTACTTTACAACTTTAGAAAAAAAAGATTCAATCTTTGCGCTTCCAAAACCTAATTTTTTAGAACGAATGGATTGGTACGAATCTCTTATACCCTCACCACAATTTTTTGGAATAAATAATAAAAGGAATTTAATAGAATTTGGATCTAATGTTCTTCACTCATTACTGACAATGAAATCTAAAATAAACAAAAATATAATAGATACAATCCAGAGTTTTCAGAAACAATTTAAAAGTAAATCTGCAGAACCAAGTGGTGAATTTCTCGCATTTACAGTTCCAGCCACGCGCTATTGCATAAAAGATATCACCCTTAACATAACTCCGACGGATCTAATACTCTACAATAATATCGTGCGTTATTTTACAGAAAACGGAAAAATACCTGAAATTCAAACGCCTTTTCGCACCCCGGCAATCCTCACTATTTTAGACTTGACAGGTCTTTCCCAGTTCGTTTGATCACTTTGGACGATGATCCTCCTCCCTGGCTTCTCGGCTTCACTCGTCCCTCCGGGATAGCGCCTCAGCCTGGGCTGAAATCTGTCAACC
>JBAWVE010000099.1:0-8428 GCA_037147435.1 Parachlamydiaceae bacterium | reverse complement strand
TTTTTGATTACTTTGTGCTACCCATTTTAGTTCCATTTTGAACCATGCCGGAAAACCCGTAAGGCTTGGCTATTGGTTTAATTTCATGCAGTAAAGGGACCATCCCTCAAAGCTCATCCCTATAAAAATCCTGCCGTTATATCTTGCCTATCCTGTAAAAATCCCTTACACAACATGCCGTCACACAAATGCAGCCATTCTGCAAAATGCTGACCGAAAATTTTACTATGGGGGTGATCATCGCCATCTTAGACTTGTCAAGCTATTAGACCGTACTCTGTTGGGTTAACCATTGTTTCATTAGGGCGATTTTTAGAAGCTCGCGCTGCGTATTAAGTTGATTCACCCTTTGCATATATTCGCCTTCATTGAATTTTTCTGCTACACGATCTTCTTCGGCCTGTTCAATCTCTGCATAACTCTTCTCATCTTCAGGTGCCCATAAATCCTGAAATGACGCTTCATTTTCAGCAAGGGCTTTAAATGCGGGCAATGATAGGACTTTTTCCACAGCATTATCATTGACGTACTGGATGAGGTCGGCTTCTACGATCCAATCTCGGCGTCCCACAGACCCATAAAGCATTGACGTAGCAAAACTGCATAATTTTAACTGGTCTTTCAAGTGATGTTCGTAGTACAGAAAGATCTCCGTGCTTTCCCTCACCTCAGTCCCCATTCTTTGTTCCTCAAGATTAATGAGTTGGACAATCCTTTCCCTAAGAAGAAAGGTTTTAGCTAGGCCAAAAAGCGTTCCTAGCCGTATACTAAGGGGAGCTTCCCTCGGCAGATTATGCAGCATCCACAACGTATACAATTCGTTTAACCCCATGGATCTTCTATCTCCGCACGCTTCATTATTTTCTCTGATCTGCGCAAGAAAAGCCTGTTTGAATTCCTCGTTTGATTTCACAGTCTCCAGCATTTTGCAGGCGATAGAAGCTACAGAACTTCGACTAGTGGCATAGTCACTTGTTTTGGTCAAACCGTCTAACCAATCTAAGATTACTTTTTTGTCACAGGATGGCAAAGTGAGGATAGGCGCTAGATTGACAAGGCTCGATGCTTGCCTCTGCCAGGCATTTAATGTTTCTTTCAATTCCTGGCTGTACTGTGTTCTTGTCGTAAGAATAGTCAAAATCTCACCCATGGATTGTCCGGTACATTCTCGAACAACCTCCTCTCTTTCAGCTAAGGGGACAATTCCCGCCTCAAAAAGGAGATCGACCTTGATGTCTTCCGTGGCATTTTCCTCGACTAGCTGCGGGACCAAATTCCCAACAAATGCCCAAAAACCTTCCCGTTGGCTGACCGGGATTCTGGATACTTTTTCAAATGCATCCTGGCCCACAAGGTTATAGGTCTCAATTAAAGGCCTAATAAAGGAGCGCAATCCTGCTAATTGTACCTCAGGAATTTCAATCAACGCTTCTAGGCGCCTCGGCTCGAGAAAGTAGAAATTCAATCCCTCGGGATTCATTTCTCTGGCATTGATTTCTTCTTCTATAGGTTCTGGAGCAGCGTCAACGGGAGATCGGAATAGATCCGGATGGGCCACCAACAGCTTAAAGGCTGGAATACGTTTTGCTTTTGTCACACTTTCAAGATTCCACTTAACCGTTCCAGGGCTTAATATTTTGAATGTTTCGGAAGAAGTAAGTTGATTTAGTTGATCGGAAAAAACGAGTGCGTTGACACTACCTCTCGTTGGTGCTGATCCAAATAAAAGCTGAATTAAATCGATAAGCTCATGGATCTCATCTGGAGTTTTTTGCAATCTTTTAAATTTGACAACAAGATGATTCATCACAATAAATGGAAGAATCTTGTCGGATTCAGGCCTGTCCGCCATTCCCTCAAAATCTCCTGTAAGGAAAGAAGCTAACCCTTGGTCAGCATGGGGTTGAAGCTCTGGTGTGAATCCCGTATTAGCTTTCAATTCCTGATACATCACCCTTACATTCCCTCGAGCAACTTCTTTATTATTTTCCCTTGTGTCCTCAGCAGACAGTTGCATAAAAAGAAACGCTGCTTCTGCAGGCTCATGCTCAACAAAGTACTCAGCCAAAAGCCATTTATCTTCCAAGGTCATGGGAACGCCCTCGACATAGGCGGTTACCAGAGATCCAATATTTTGATACCTAAGCTCTAAAGCTTCGGGTTTCAGCAATCCCTCAGTTTTAAAAATATCCTGGAGAGACAGAGGAATTTTGTACCCAGGGTTTTCTAGGTAAACGTTCCATATACGCTCGAGTGCCTCGCGATTTCCAAACTCCACAGCCTGCCGATAAAACTCAATCGCCTTTGAAATATCTTTTCCTGGGCTTAAACTAGAATTCATCCTATAATTCCAATCGCCAAAAGCCTTACTATCTATTGTTTGCTGATTAAACTCAGGATCCGTCTCATTTTTTTCACAGTATCGGCCTAAAATGAACACCATCTCAGCACACTTGGGAGAAGAATGCGATCTTTCTGCTAAAGCATAGAGCTTCTCCACAGCATTACGACTGCCCAATTTTACCGCCTCGATCAAATAGTCTGCTTGTTTCTCAGGATTCCTTCCAGCGAAGCCAGCACTTAGATTAATATAAATACTCGCTTTGAATTCAGTATCTAAACTCCCCTGGTTTGGGGAGCTCAAAGCGCGCAAGAAAAGAGATTCCAATTGTACATTGATTTTGTCTCTATCCCTACTCCAACGGAAACCTCCATCTTGAGCACACTTGGAATAGAACTTAAGAGCCATCATCGAGTCAGGCTCGATCACATAGGAGCCATCATTGTATGTAAGGCCCTGCTCATAGCATTCAGCCCCTTCCAGCTTTTCGTTTAGAGATCCGCAAGACATTTGCTGTAATGCATTTTTTACCTTCTCAATCGGTACAGGCAAGCCTTCCTTTGCAAGTATCTTATATAGTTTAAAAGCTTGATGCGGAGTCATGTAAGAACTCGTGTCGGAATTGGGAACCATCAGAAAGTCGGCGATGAATTCTTTTGCCTCCATACTAAGTTTTTGAGGATCTGTTCCACACACTTCGATCAACTTTTTAATAGCCGGCGCGTACCCAAGCTTGGCGTCAGCAAGATACCATTTCTCTGCTTTGGCCCAACTAGGATTCAAGGCTCCGGCGATCCCCTGTTCATTCTTTTCTGCCCACGAGTAGACCGATTCTTTGACGCTAGAGAGCATCCCTTCAGTGGAGCTTTCAGTGAGCAACTCTTCCAGTGCCCCGCAGGCTGCCCTATCTCTATTGGTGGCGTCTTGAAGACAAATTGTAACGGCGTTCTCGAAAGTAGCAAAAAAACCTTTGGCAAATACACAAGTTTTATCGCCGGTATGCCACGGAGAATCTGGAATTTTGTTCGCTTCGGTAAACTGCCGACAGATGTCTTTAATGGAGCTTTTCGTTAACGTGGCCACTGCAAAGTCATGGACACGTTTGGTATAACTTGTTTTGAAGTTCAGGTTATTTACACCAATATAATTTATTTCTGTATGAGCTTCGCAGTAATTTACGATCTGCTTTCCTGTCGATCTAAACAACCTGAAATGTTGAAGGCTTTCCCCGAACTCTGCAAGCAACTTGATGATAAAACCTTGTTTTACCAATTTGACGTCAAATCTCCCCTCTTGAGAAATATCAACCCTAACCTGTTCCCTTCCCCTGAAGGACGTCTGATTCTCAACAAGTTTCCAAGCAGAGTAAAGCATTTCGTGTTTCTGTGTATTCGAGCTTTGTGGCAACATAGACCCTCATTTAAAACTTCATTAAGTTAATTACATTATATAAGTAAAAAATATTTATTTAATAGATAAATTAATTGTTGAAAAAATGCGATGTGATTAATGCTGAATAGAGAGAAACATTGAGAGAGAAACCAAACTACGGCATAACTTTGGCTTTTCTTGTCCGATGCTTTGAGAAAGTAGCGCGATACAGGGGCTTCACTGTCATTTGAGGTTGTTCGTTTGTTTCAATCCAGAGGTCATATTTCTGTTGCAGATTCAGCCATAAGTTGGGTGTAGTATCGAAGGCTTGGGCCAATCGAATGGCTATGTGCGGGGTGACACCCATTTTCCCCATACGTATTTTGAAAAGAGTATTTCGCGAGATACCAAGGTTGTCGGCCAAATCCTGCAAATTCAGGTTGAGTGGGTGGATGTAATGTTCATCCAAAATAGTTCCCGGATGTGTTGGCTTTCTTTTTTTTAATTCATAATATTCCTAATGATAATCGATTAACTCAACGTCACAAGCGTCGTCATTTTCAAACCTAAAAATAATGGTCCAGTTGCCATTGACGTGAACTGAATAAAACTCCTTAAACAAAAAAGAGGAACCAGTCCGAGGCTGATGGGTCCTACACCTTTACTGAAACTTGAGGGAAGCGAGGCCTGCAATCGCTAACAGTAATCCGACGATCCAAAAGCGGATGACCACCTTGGTTTCCGGCCACCCTTTGAATTCAAAGTGGTGATGCAAGGGGGCGCAGAGAAAAATCCGTTTTTTATTTCTTAACTTATAGCTGGCTACCTGAAGGATTACGGAAGCTGTCTCTGCCACAAAGATGCCGCCGATGAGGGCCAGGAGGAACTCCCTCTTTAGCAGGACTGCGCAAACGCCAATGATGCCACCCAGGGCTAATGATCCTGTGTCTCCCATAAATAGTTGCGCCGGATAGCCGTTATACCATAGAAAACCGATACAAGCCCCCACAAAAGCGCTAAGATAGATGGCGATCTCCCCGCTCCCCTCGATATACAAAATATTCAGATAACCAGCAAAATAGACGTTATTGGAAATGAAGGCAATCAGAGCAAGACAGCCAGCGACCAGGATTAGACAGCCTGCAGCGAGGCCATCCAGTCCGTCTGTAAGATTAGCCCCATTGGACGAGCCTGTGATCACGCAGATGATGAATAGCGCGGCGAGGATCAGTCCAATGCCTGAAAATGTCACAACCGGGTCTTTAAAAAATGGAATGTAAATGCGGGAAGCATAGTCTTGTAACGGAACAACAGACTGACGGGGGGTAATATTTAAGGACTTTTCACTTTCAGTTGGAACACTGGCTGTTTTGACACTCTCTTTGACAACAGGTGGATGAAACCATTTTCCAATCTGGACGGCTTGAGTGAAGGCAGGACAGAGAAGGTACAAGGCAACTAGGGTGGCCACACCCCCTTGAATTAGCAATTTTTTTCGTCCGGAAAGCCCTTTGGTGTTTTTATATTTAAGTTTCAGGAAATCGTCGTAGGCACCCAAAAAACCCAATACGAGTGTGATGATCAGAAGGATCAAAGTAAAGACATGCGTGAGATTCATCCATAAAAACATGGAAATGAGCATAGAGAAAAGGATTAGAGCTCCGCCCATTGTTGGGGTATCCTTTTTCTTTTCATGCAGCTGCCCCAGCAGAGGGCACTCTTCCTTCCGGATAGTTTGTCCGATTTTCAATTCATAGAGTTTTCGAATAAATATCGGGCCTAAAAAGATGCTGATAAAGACGGAGGTGATGGCTGCTAGCATCATACGTGTCGAGTAGTATTCGAAAGCTAACGGAACTTTCAGTCCCAGAAAATCTTTTAAAAAATCCATTAGAAAAAAGATCATAATTCATCCAATATTTTATAGACTTCTTTGACGTGCGACCCTTTTAACAAAACAACATCTCCTGGAAGCAGCTGTTTCCTCAATGCTGCTAAAAGGGCTTGGCGATCGACTGCCCACACAACAGGCCGTTTAAGGGATTGCCAACAATCGAAGATCGGAAGACAGTCTTCGCCAAAACAAAACATGCAATCGACATGATTCAGGGCGTACTCCCCGACGGCTCGATGGATCTCCTCAGAAAATTTTCCGAGCTCGACAATTCCTCCCAGCACTGCAATTTTCCGTCCACCTATTGGGGGTTCCGGCAGGGCGTTGAGAGCAGCTTCAATGGAGAGTGCGGACGCATTATACGCATCGTTAATAAATAATACTCCCGATTTTTCAATAAATTGCAAACGTCTCTCAGGCAATTCGAGTGTTTTTTGAGCGAAAGCAATCTCTTCATGGCTCATTCCTAATGACTTAGCTACAGCTACTGCGGACAGAAAATTATGATGGTTATGCTTTCCGGGTACCTCTAGATCTGAAAATCGGAACGACGTTCCTGCGCGTTCGGTGACTAATAACCCTTGATCATCGGCTAATAAATAGAAATCAGCATTGCAAGAGGTTGTGGAAAATGATTTCTTATTGCATGTGCCTGAGGATGAAAGAGCTCGATCCAAATCACTATCCTGATGATAGATCCCCAAAGAGGTCAAAGGGTGAGAAAAGATTTCCCCTTTTGCGCGTGCGATGTCTTCTATCGAATCGAAATAACAGGCGTGAACCATCGAAACAATGGTGACGACAGCAATGTCTGGGGGCGCGATTTCAACTAACTGTGTGATGTGACCCGGACCCGTCATCCCCATCTCTAACACAATCACGTGCTCATCAAATGTCACATGATTGAGAATCGTTAGTGGCAAGCCAATCTGCGAATTGCTGTTTCCAGGTGAAGAAGTAACCTTGAATTTTTGTTTGAGAAGGGATGAAATAAACCCTTTTGTCGTTGTTTTCCCTAATGATCCGGTGACAGCCACAATATACGCATCACTCTCCTGCAATGTCGTTTTAGCAAGATACTGTAACGAGCCCAAAACGTTCCTGGAACGGATCAGCGGCAACCCAAAATTGTCCCCCTGATAATCCATAGACACAACAGCTCCGGAAGCTCCGCGCTCTGCGGCTTGGCTTAGAAACTGATGTCCATCGGTTTTTTCACCAGGCAATGCAAGGAATAGATCCCCTTGCCGCAATAACCTGCTATCAACGGCAACGCCTTGTATCACAGCTTCACTGAGCGATTCACTGCCAAGAATGCGGGCTACTTGCTTAAATGGCGTTCGTTTCATGTCCTTCTCCACATCATAAGTTCGCCGTCATGATTGCCGGAGAGAGAAAAGTTGTCAATAGTGTATTGAAGTATCTAATCTGAAAGGGTGATCAAGGCCGAAAAACTCGCGGTACCTTTATCACCTTCACACTGAAAACTTGAACCATGCCGAGCTGCCTTCAATTACTTGCTTTTTTCTATTTTTCCAATTTTTTCCAAACTTGAGACATTCTCCTCGCCTTTCTCGACCCAAGAATCCATGCCTAACATATGATCTTTCGTCAGATTCATCAGCTTCTTTTCAACATCCTTGAAATATTTTTCGGTAGCCTCAATTTGCATAGCGGCCGATGACATTGTTAAAGTATTGCTTATCTTTTCCAAATCGCTTTGGGCTGGTTTCCGGGACTCCGAAGGGGAAGCGCCTTCCTGCAACTGTTGTTTTACTAACGCAAATCGCTCCTTCAAACTATGGACCTGTTCAGCAAAACGATTTCTTTCCATTTGATCCGGAGTGGCGACTGTGCCCCTTGTGACAGTTACCTCAGGTGCGGGCGCGCTGCTTGTAGGGATAGGGTTAGGTTGCAGCGGAGTAGACGCGGGGACAGATTTTAGTTTGTTAAAATGTGCAAAGATCTGCGTGACGATGGGCCCGTATGATTCTAGCTCTTTATAGTGTTGAGTCTCAAATCCTCGCACCCTTTGTGTCATACCGATTAAACTCATATCTTTAAATACACCAAACCCTATCATACCGATAATATTACTAAGTAAAAGGTGCTTATCAACTGTTTTTGGCTTTGCTTCGACGAGCCCTACTTTTTCAGCCACCTGTTTAATAGACTTGAGGGATTCAGAATTAATAGATCCTCGATTTTCGACTAGTTCTTCAATAAACTTCAATTCAACAACGCATCTGTCGGTCACAACATTTGATGATCCTCGATGAAACAGATTTGAAAAGCATTCTTTTGCATAAATTTTGAAGCTGCTCCATCGATCATGAGTGCATTTTAGTTCGTCTGCTTCAAGATAAAGAAGTCTGCCTGACGCTAGAAGTGGAAGTGAAGTAACGAACTTTGGAAGTGAAGTCACGGAATCTGTAATATTCGAAACAAGCATAATACACCTCCTTAGTTAAATTACATTACAACTATGTTTAGTATATTATATTAAAGTTATAATTAACAAATAAAAAAAATAATAAATTAATTAAGCCCTATTTCTGCTTTGTAGAAAAGCAAAAAAGAGGAACCAGTCCGCAGCTGAGAAAAAATTGGCAACAGTCCGGATTTGGATGTGTTTTTTGTCAGGTGCGAGCAATTGCAAATTATCTAACCACAAGTTGGTTAATGATTTGTAATATTTCGAAGCTGGCGAAAAAGACACCAAAGCCCACGCGTTGACGAATTTTTCTCAGCCTCTCCCTGGTCATAATTGTACCCACATCTTTTTCTTGACATATTTCTACTTAGGCAACAGGAAATGCAAG
>JBAWVE010000098.1:0-8456 GCA_037147435.1 Parachlamydiaceae bacterium | reverse complement strand
AACCATGCCCTGTTACGGTTAAAATATTAGATTGATAGATGTGGGTAACGACAAGGCAGTGGCGCACGACTTTTTGATTAAAAAATTTGATAGCAAAAAGTGGTTCTTGGGAAGAATTAGGGGCGCGATCTTGTGTCGCCCCGCTGGGGCTCTATTATGGTGGTGTAGGGCCCCAGGCTTCACTCGTCCCTCTGGGACAGCGTCTCAACCTGGGCTGAAATCTGTCAACCCTCCGGGTTTAACGTGAAGATTAAACCCGGAGGGTTGACAGATTTCAGCCCAGGTTGAGACGCTGTCCCGGAGGGTTGACAGATTTCAGCCCAGGTTGAGACGCTGTCCCGGAGGGACGAGTGAAGCCTGGGTTAAAGCCACCCAAAATTTGAGCCCCAGCGGGGCGACACAAGATCGCGCCCCTAGTTCTTCCCAAGAACCACTTTTTGCTGTCAAATCTTTTTAATCAAAAGTCCATGCGAATGAGGAGGTCGCCTAGTTGAATAAAATTAATAATTCTTCCTGAGAGGCTTTGAGCGGATTTTGCCCTTCAAAATTTTGGCCTTGATCACCTCTATAGAGTAAATTTTCGGTCAGCATTTTGATGAATGACTGCATTTGTATGACGGCATATTGTGTGAGGGATGGAATTAAGAGTGTTTGTGTAGGTTATTCAAATAGCCCAATTTTCATCCTTCAAAAATCATCCCCATAAAAATCCTGCCGTTACATCCTGCCTATCTTGTAAACTTCTGACCGAAAAGGTGATCAAGGCCAAAATTTTATCTTCTATGCGTTGTAGGTAGAAGAGCTGACGGCGCCGCCTGTACCGGTCCAATTAGAGTGAAAGAACTGACCGCGTGGCTTATCTGTACGTTCGTATGTATGGGCTCCGAAATAGTCGCGCTGCGCCTGCAGTAAGTTTGCTGGCAGGACGGCGGAGCGGTATCCATCATAAAAGGATAAACCTGTGCTGAAACAAGGCACTGGAATTCCCATTTCTGCTGCTGATGCGACAGCTTTACGCCATCCCAACTGCGATTTTTTCAATTCGCCTCGGAAAAAATCGTCAAGTAAAAGATTTTTCAATCCTTTATTTTTGTCAAAAGCCTCTTTAATTTTCCCAAGGAAACTGCTACGAATGATGCAGCCGCCGCGCCACATTAGGGCAACAGCGCCATAATTGAGCTGCCAGTGGTACTCTTCAGCCGCCTGTCTCATCAGCATAAACCCTTGGGCATAGCTGATAATTTTAGAAGCATAAAGAGCCTGCCCAATATTTTTGATCAATTCGTCTTTATTGCCAGTAAAATGTGGATTAGGACCATCCAGTAGACGGCTGGCTTCGACCCTTTCATCTTTCATTGCAGACAGGCATCGGGCAAATACAGCCTCGCCAATGAGAGTGAGGGGCACTCCGAGATCCAAGGCATTGATTGCTGTCCATTTCCCTGTTCCTTTTTGCCCGGCAACGTCCAGAATTTTTGGGAGCAATGCCTTGCCATCAGTATCCTTGAAGGAAAAAATGTGGCTGGTAATCTCAATCAGGTAGCTGTTGAGCACCCCTTTATTCCATTCTGTAAAAATGGAACCTATTTGTCCTTCATCCAGTCCAAGACCGGTATGCAAGAGATTATAGGCTTCACAAATCAATTGCATGTCGCCATACTCAATTCCATTATGCACCATTTTGACATAGTGCCCTGCCCCCTCATCGCCAACCCAATCACAGCAAGGCTCACCATTATCTGCTTTAGCGGCAATATTTTGAAAAATCGTTTTAACATAGGGCCACCCATCTGGATTGCCTCCAGGCATGATCGAAGGGCCGTGGCGCGCGCCCTCTTCTCCACCGGATATGCCGGAACCTATGAAAATAATCCCCTTCTGCTTTAACGTCTGCACACGGCGATTTGTGTCTGTAAACAGACTGTTGCCGCCATCGATAATAATATCGCCTGGTTCCATGTAAGGCAGGCATAGGTCAATAAATTCGTCAACTGGATCTCCGGCTTTAACCATGAGCATGACCCGACGGGGTTTCTGTAGGGAACGGAAGAATTCATCCAGGGAATGGGTCCCTACAATTTTTGTCCCTTTTGCAGGTCCTTTGAGGAAGTCATCGACCTTGGAGACTGTTCGATTAAAAACTGCGACGGTAAACCCATGGTCATTCATATTCAGGGCCAAATTTTGCCCCATGACAGCGAGTCCGATTAAACCAATATCTGCTTGTACCATATAAATTTCCTTATTTGACTTGTCTGTAAGAATTGTAACTTCTGCCCCACAGTAAGCGTAACCTTACAAAAGCACCCGGATTACCACAAATTTCCTGAACACGCTGACTATCCAGTAATCCTGGGCTTAAAACTGGCTCGTCCGCTGTACTATTAGACAAAAACACTTCAGCGGCCAGCCCATGACTCTTTTTGCTGACAAGAAGGGCGGGTTCGGATACCGTACGACGCAATAAGCGTTTGGGATGTATGTCAAGAGTTGGCTTGCGCCCCGGGCTGTTTTGAGACATTGTCCGGGCGACACTGATCACTGGACCAAGATGGTAATTTTCCCACCAAGCATTTTGTTTCCGTTCTGCATCTGCAAGATTCATAACGCCTCTTTATATTCCCTCTATGGTAAATTGACACCCCTCTGCAACAAGCTTGTCGATATATGTGAGGTCATAGAGCGACTTCAGAAAATTTTCATCCTCCAACATATACTTATGGAACGGAATCGTGGAGTGAACACCACCAATATGAAATTCGCGTAAGGCTCTTTTACCCACAGCAATAGCTTCTTCCCGATCACAACCTTTGACAATGAGTTTTGCAATCATCGAGTCATAGTTCGGTGGAATTTGATATCCTGAATAACAGGCGCTGTCGACGCGAACGTGAGGCCCTCCAGGAGGTAGGTAATATTCCAATCTCCCTGGAGATGGCGCAAAATTATGTGAAGGATCTTCTGCATTAATTCTAAACTGGATGACATGCCCTTTAAACTCGATATCCTTCTGTTTAAACGGCAATTTCTTCCCCATGGCAATCCGCAATTGTTCGCGGACAAGATCTATTCCAGTGAGCTCTTCCGTCACCGTATGTTCTACCTGAATCCTTGTATTCACTTCCATAAAGTAGAAATTGCGGTCGGCATCCAACAGAAACTCGACTGTACCGGCAGAAAAATACTTGGCTTCCTTAACAACATTAACGGCAGCTTGTCCGACTTTTTCTCTCATTTTAGGAGTCAATAGCGGGCTGGGAGACTCTTCGATCAATTTTTGCCGACGTCTTTGGATGGTGCAGTCGCGCTCACCGAGGTGGACATAATTACCAAATTTATCCCCAAGCACTTGGACTTCGATGTGGCGAGGATTCATAATCATTTTTTCCAGATACACTTCTGGATTCCCAAAATTAGCCTCTGCTTCAGCACGGGCTGCGGGAAAAAACCGACGAAACTCCTGTTCATCATGGGCGATGCGGATCCCTTTTCCCCCGCCGCCGGCGACGGCTTTGATGAAGATGGGGTACCCGTACTTCCCAGCGGCTTCTAGACCCTGGTGCAGGTCGGAAACGATCCCTTCAGAACCCGGAATCACAGGACACCCAGCTTTTTTTGCTGTGGCTTTGGCTTTTGCCTTATCGCCAAGCAGGTTGATAGCAGAAGGGGAAGGTCCGATAAAATTCAGTCCGCAGCTTTCACAAATTGAAGCAAAATTACCATTTTCGCTGAGGAAGCCATAACCGGGGTGGATGGCATCAGCGCCGGTAATTTCGCAAGCGGACAAGATATTGGGGATTTTCAAATATGACTTATTTGATGGGGCTTCTCCGATACAGATAGCTTCATCAGCATGCAGAACGTGCAATGCCTCGGCATCGGCCTGGGAATAGACCGCGACAGTCTGCAGACCAAGATCGTGACAGGCGCGGATGATTCTAACGGCGATTTCACCCCTATTGGCAATTAAGACTTTTTGCATAAATCAGGTGATTCTATAAAGTTTTGTTCCGAACTCGACAGGGTGTCCATTTTCTACAAGGACCTCCACTACCGTACCTGCGACGCCAGCTTTGACCTCGTTCATCACTTTCATCGCTTCGATGATACACACAACAGAATGCTTTTCGATCTTATCTCCCGGCTTCACAAACGGAGGATCTTCCGGGGAAGACGCATTGTAAAACGTACCTACCATCGGTGAAGTGACATAGACACCCGCCTCTTCTTCATTTAAATTCCCGCTACGGGAGCCCTGAAGTGGAACAACGGGAGTTTCTTTTCCCCTTGATAGTGCCATGGAAGCACGCTGGAATGCATTTTCCTGTCGCAAGAGCACATCGTCCTGAGTTTCGATCATCGAATCGATAATCTTCCCATTTTCCTGCCTCTCCAACTGGAGTTCAAATCCTTCTTTTTTAATCATGAGCCGCTGGGTTCCTGTTCGCCCCATAACAGCCATTAGTTCTTTTATGTGTTTTATCTCCACATCACCCCCGGATAATTAAACGCGTTGTATGTATTCATCTCTGGTCGTATCAACTTTAATGATATCCCCTACTTCCACAAAGAGTGGAACTTCGATACGCGCCCCTGTTTCCAATACGGCGATTTTTGAGTTACTAGCAGAAGATTTGCGCGAATTTTCTTCTTCTGTTTTTGCCACCATCAATTCCAGGAACTGGGGCAGTTCGACACCAAAGATGGTCTCACCAAAGAAGGAAACCTTCAGTTCGACAGCCTCTTTTAAATAATTGATATGTTTTCCAATTGCTGATGCGGGAACAAGAACCTGTTCAAGATTCCCAATATCCAGACAAAGGTAATCTTTACCTTCAAGATAGAGAAACTCTAGTCGACGTTCTGCTGACGAAACATCTTTAATCGTTTGATCAGGCTTAAAACTCTTTTCAACCAAGTCACCGGTTGTCAGATCGCGCAATTTTGACTTAATAAACGGCGTCCCCTTGGGAACTATGACTTTAACGGAAGACTCGACGCGATAAAGTTTTCCACCGATCGAAAGGGTCATCCCCGGAGTGATATTACAGCTAACTACCATATGCACAATCCCTTATGTTATACAAGAACACACGATCAACGTTTGCAGGCATGACGTAGCCGCTTGACTGCTTGTGCCAAATCCGGGTCTTTAAATAAATGTGTCCCTGCAACAAGCACATTGGCTCCGGCCTCGACGCACAAACGGCCCGTTTCTTCATCAAGCCCGCCATCTACTTCTATATCGAACGGAGGCAGCTCTTTACCATCAGCACCCAACTTACCAGTCACACCGCCTGCTCTAATGTCAAGGCGGTCACAGACTTCGCGAATAAATTGAATTTTTTCAAGGACTTCGGGCATGAATTTCTGTCCGCCGAAGCCTGGCTGTACTGTCATGAGCAATATCATGTCGCATTTATCCAAAAACTTAAGGGCCATCGACCCGGAAGTTTCCGGGCTAAAGGCCAACCCAGCTTTAATATTGCACCGACGAATATAATCTAGAGTTTCTTCAACGTCTTCTGTAGCCTCAAAATGAAAAGTCAGCATATCAGCCCCAGCTTCGACAAAACGTTCGACGTAATCATAGGGATTGTACATCATAAGATGAACGTCAAGAAACATTGAAGTGGCGCGGTTGATCGCGGCAACCACTTGGGGTCCAATTGTTAGGTTTGGAACGAAATGTCCGTCCATCACATCGACATGCAAGTAGTCAGCACCCGAGGCTTCGATCCTTTTAGCTTCTTCAGCTAAATGACCAAAATCCCCTGCTAATATGGATGGAGAAATTTTTATACGCGGTTGATGACTCATATTCCCTAATTGATACCTCATTTATCTTCTAAAGTCAATCCCGAATTTTTCCCTCCCAGCTTCTTTTGGCCTTGATCACCTTTTCGGTCAGAATTGTGCAGAATGGCTGCATTTGTCTGACGGCGTGTTGTGTGAGGGAGTTTTACAGGATATGCAGGATATAGCGGCAGGATTTTATGGGGATGGGTTTTGAGGGATAGAAATTGGGATGTTTGTGTAGATCATACAAACATTTAAGTTTCATTACTCTTTAACAGCCTCTTTCTGTGAATATTTAGGGCCTTGTTTTGAACGCGAAGGACGCGAAGCAAGCGAAGAAAAACGCAAAGATTGTTTTTGTGTATCGAGAGTGCTTGCTGAAGACTGATCTTGACCTTACAGGAAATTCTTCGCGTTTTCTTCGCTTGCTTCGCGTCCTTCGCGTTCAAAAATCAAGTCACTTAATGTTCTATCCAATGCTAGGATTTACAGCTAGCCTGTGATCCGAAAGTTTTCTTTGTGAGAATGATCTTAGCTCGAAATCCCATCTGATTTTTCGGCCATAGTCGACATCCTGCCTATCCTGTAAAACTATGACCGAAAAGGTAATCAAGGCGCTTCTTTTTATCTTAGTGTAGACAAATAGTCTGGACAGGAGTATTTAAAATTAAAGAGCAGGAGGTGGGTATGGATGTGCGACCAATGATGCAGGCAGAAACTGGTGCGATACAGAGTGAATTTGGTGTTTTAGGAAGAGCTGCGGTTGCTCCCACTGAAGAATCAGAGTGCGAGCCAGGTGAGTCTCCGGATTTAGCTAATTCTGGATGGCCAGAAGATGAGGATGTCCTATGTTTTGGTACTCAGTTTTGCGATATCATAGGCCGTAAAATCTTGGCAAACATTCCAAAATTAGAATCTAAAAGTTCAGTTTTTGATCTTAACAATTGTAAATGGAATCCCTTTTGCCCTTCTGATCTTGATGGAAATTCGATAGCAAAGGGAACCGATGGAAGGGGAAATCCTTTTATCGTTTTGGCAATAAAAATAACGGATGTGGCGCAGAAAATAATCATGCATAGTGTGCTTACAATCTATCAGCCTAACCTATTTAATCAGAAATATGTGTCATTTTTGAAAAATGCAACTGCCACTGGGGAGCATTGTGAATTATTATTCAGGGAGGATGAGAGGGCACAAGAGGACCTTTCGAAACTAGAGGACACGGTAGACATTTATCCACACAATCCTAAAGGGGACCGGATTTTTGTATCTAAAATAACTTGGGACCTGGTAAAAAAATTACTCCAGCCTGACTGTGGATTACATACTTCTGTATTATGGGACCATAATTTGTGTACGATACATAGAGAGTTGCCAACTTCCGTCTCTGATGCTAGTGGTCCGACAAGCTGACAAATAAATAGGAATACTTTTTTATGCATCCCCTTTCTCCATTATGTGTCGACCAAAGATTAGCATTATCTTCGGCATCAGCTTGTGCAATTACCTCCATTAACCCCGTAGCGGTCCTAACCAGCCATGATTCACGAGTGGACACTTTTCCTTCCATCATATTATCCTCTCGCAACCACAAAACATGGCCGACTGCCTCTCACCGAACCCCCGGGTTAATATCACTAAAAAAAATTCAAAAACCCGAGGATCCCCGTTTACATTTAAATTTGATTACCGCGGAAAATTGTGGTGAGCACTTAATTAGCGCGATTAAAGATCATCAGCTAGATTTGGCTCTGAACCTCATGGAGCTCCCCTTTTTTTATGAAATTCCACCGGAGACAGTAGGTCAAATTTTGATTACGGTTTTAAATCTAGAGTACGAAATTGAAGAGATGCTTGGTGCGTGCCATACACAATTTAAGAAGCACCTTAACTTGCAGATGGAAAACTATGAGCGTCTTTTCCAAAAGGTGGTTGAACATCCGAATTTTAACAAGCTTGACAGAGTTTCTATCGCTGAGAAAATGGTAAAATCCGAAACTCAGTCTCCCATAAAATTATCTACTCACTTTTTTAGTCATGAGATAGAACCGGCAAACTTCCCCAAATTTCTAGGGAAATTATTTTTTGAGAGTGTGAAAAATGACAAATTTCCTTGTTATCATTCACTAATGGAATCAACCCCGCAAATTCAACTTGTAGGGGCTGCAAAAGAAGCACAAACCCTGGCAATTGATCAGCATCGTGATGACTTGCATGTTTTTTTCCTTGGATTGGAAGGGAAAGGCCGAAAAGCTGAGACTCAAAGTAAAATGGTAGCAGCCTTAATTTGCGCCCTGGACCACAAACACGACACCCTATTCACCAAATTAGCTGATTATATTACAGGACACTGTCATGACAGGATGGAGGAAGTTTTCATCAAGGCAATGACAATGCACAGGTTACAGGCATTTAATAAACTGCTCGACTATTTCTCAGTTCTTAAGATGACATGCAAAGTGAATGTGCTTATAGCAGCTCTTAAGCTTCCTGATCATCAATCCCACTATGTCGAGAATTTGTGGAATCGCTCCGATTTAAACCCTGCCACACTACCTAAAGAGGAAAAAACAAGGCTGCAACAAGCAATTAACGAGGCTCAGTCAAAAAAATAAAATAACAGGATGGGCAGGATGGGTAGGATAAGCAGGATACCT
>JBAWVE010000097.1:0-8476 GCA_037147435.1 Parachlamydiaceae bacterium | reverse complement strand
TGTCAGCCCGTAGTTTTTTCAGCGTTGTTGTGTTACCTTCATTTGAACCATGCCGATTAAAGGGTTAAAGTCAGGAATAAGTAATATAAAGGTAATGGGAGGAGATCGAGACTATTTTGAATCCTTAAAAGTAAAAGCCATTTCCTCAGAGGAAGTTCGTATTTTTAGGATGATTGCTCGACGAATAGAAGCTTTAAATAGTAAATAACACACTAAGTAGATAATACAAACAAGTTTTGATTTTTAAAGACTATTATAAATAAATTTAGAATAGAGGTTTTTTCAATGCAGCCACTCTCAATAAATGATAAGAGAATTGTGATGAATTTTTGTGAAGCCATGACCAACCATTTAGACTATGATGGAGGACCCGATCACTACGCACTCATTGCTAGTGTCTATAAGTCAGCAACGGATAAAGTTAATAATTTCAGAATACCCGAGTTAGAAACATTATTGGTCATGCATGGTGAAAATAACCCCACTGCTAAAATGACAGCACAGCGTAAAGTTGTCCAGCTTGCAGTCAATGATTGGCTTGACTGGCGCGTTCATGGACACACAAAGGATCTGTACTGACATAATTAGCCAGGATCTGAATGTTGACAACATTAGCACCGAATGAGTAAAATTTCGGGTATGAATGAGTCCCCCATCGCAGAACCCCCAGTTTTAACCGTATCGCAACTTAGCAATGCCATCAAGCATTGTTTGGAAAAGACTTTCCCCCTGGTTTGGCTGCAAGGCGAGGTAAGCAATTGCAAACCTAACACTTCTGGGCACCTCTATTTTTCATTAAAAGATGCTAATGCTCAAATTTCCGCGGTAATGTTTCGGGTGGACGCCAGCACTTTGAAAGCACCCCCCAAAGATGGCACGCAAGTGATGGTGCGTGGTGAGATCAATGTATATCCGGCTGGCGGCCGCTATCAGATTATTGTGCGGGAGATGCGCCCCGTTGGTATTGGCGAATTGTTGCTGAGGCTTGAGGAGCTTAAAATTAAACTCAATAAATTGGGATGGTTCAGTAAAACGCGCAAACGTCCCCTTCCCAAATTCCCTAAACGCATTGGTGTGGTGACAAGTCCAACTGGAGCAGCAATCCAGGATATGCTGAATATTTTAAGTCGCAGATATTCGGGATTTCATCTCATCCTTAATCCAGTGAAGGTTCAGGGCGAGGGAGCTGCCCAGGAGATCGCACAGGCTATTGCACAGTTTAACACTTATGATCTGGCCGATGTTCTTATTGTTGGAAGAGGTGGAGGCAGTATCGAGGATTTGTGGGCATTCAACGAAGAAATTGTTGCTAAAGCCATCTTTGAAAGTCGAATTCCTGTAATTTCCGCAGTAGGTCATGAGACTGACCATTGCATTGCCGACTATGTTGCCGATGTGAGAGCACCTACGCCTTCAGCGGCTGCCGAAATCGTCATCGCTGAAAAATCTCAACAACTGACACACCTTGCACAAGTGCAGAAAAGAATGCAACAAACAGTGCTACAATTAATCCGCCAAGACAGACATCGTTTAAATGGATTGATGCGCCATCCGCTATTCCAAAGCCCCTACTCCCTTCTTGGACCGTTGATGCAGCGGGTAGATATGGCACGTCAAGCTATTGATGAAATAATGGAACAACGCATGGGAACAAGGCTACTTTTGTTAAAAAATAAAAGGGAGCGCCTTCATTCGTTAAATCCCCTTGTGCGCCTGGGTCACTTCAAACAAAAACTAGTCACTCTTGACAGGAACCTTAAGGATGCAGCACAGAGGCGGTTCCACATGTTGCAGCTGCAGCTAAAGCATGTAAAAGATTCTCTCGACGTTGTTAATCCAAAGAATCTGTTGACTAAGGGGTATTGTATTCTCTTTTCTGAAAAGACATTTTCAGCTATAACTACAGTAAGTGCCGTCAATAAAGGGGATTCAGTAAGAATTCTCTTGTCAGATGGTGAATTAGATGCAGAAATCAATAAGGTGATGTCAGCAAACAAATGTTCCATTTAGAAGATTTATTTACTTACGAAACCTAAGGTGAGATCCAATGAATCCGCAAAATTTTGCGCCTGAAGCGACCAACGAGATGAGTTTTGAAGCGGCTTTTGCACGTCTGGAAGAAATTTTAGAGAAAATGAATTCAGGCACGATCAGCCTTGATGCGTCCCTAAAATTCTATGAAGAAGCGGATGCCCTTATCTTAAAATGTAACAAGCGATTGGTCGATGCAGAGCGTAAAATCGAAATCCTGATTAAAAATCGGAGCGGTGAACTGACCATGGGAACCAACCAGAAGCCGATGACTCAAGACTTTAATATTCCTGCCAATACGTCCTTAAAACAGTAGAGGGAATTACACCACTTCGAGGCTAAGAAAAAATTGGCAACTGTCGGGATTTGGATGTATTTTTTGTCAGGTTCGAGAAGTTGCAAATTATCTAACTACAGGTTGGTTAATGATTTGTAATTTCTCGAAGCTGGAAAAAAGACGCCAAAACCCATGCGTTGACGAATTTTTCTCAGCCTCTCCCTCATTAACCCCAAAGGTGCCTGATGTCTGGCAATTTACTCCATTCCATCCATTCCCCTGATGATCTTAAGAAATTGTCGCAACCCCAGCTAATAAAACTAGCAACTGAGATTCGCCAGAGGATCATAGAGGTGATGTCTGTCAATGGGGGTCACTTAGCTTCTAACTTGGGATCTATTGAACTCACGATGGCCCTGCACAAAGTATTTCATTCGCCAGAGGATAAATTTATTTGGGACGTGAGCCATCAGACTTATACACATAAGTTGCTGACAGGACGTAACGACAGATTTGACACCATTCGTCAGCATAAAGGATTGTGCGGTTTCAGCCACCCGCACGAGTCCCCTCACGATCACTTCCTTGCGGGACATGCAGGGACAGCTTTATCTTTGGCACTTGGTGTGGCAAAAAACAGGGATCTCACGCGCCGTCAGGAACACGTGATTCCCATTATTGGAGATGCTACGTTAACCTGTGGGATGTCCCTGGAAGCATTGAATAATGTGCCACGCGATTTGAAGCGTTTTCTGGTTATTCTTAATGACAATGCGATGTCAATTTCTAAAAATGTCGGAGCTATTACACGCATCCTCAGCCGCATTCTCAGTAATCCGACAACAAATAAGCTTTATCATGAATTGGATACCATCGTCTCAAAGATCCCAAGCTACGGCGCCATGCTGGCCAAGCAAGGACAGAAAATAACAGAGTCCCTAAAAAATTTGGTTAGCCCCGCTGCCTTTTTTGAACAGTATGGACTTTCGTACGTCGGGCCAGTCGATGGGCATGATGTGAAGAAGCTGATTGAAACATTTGAAGCCCTGAAAGATGCTAATTGGCCTGTTGTTGTCCATGTTTTGACTAACAAGGGTCAGGGGATGGAAGAGGCTATTAAAAATCCTGTTTCCTACCACGGTGCTAAACCTTTCGATGTCGGGACTGGAAAGTTCTTACCTGTCGTGTTGCCAAAACCTTCGTTTCCAAAGATTTTTGGCATGCACTTACTGAAAATGGCAGAGAACGATCCTAGTCTTGTCGCAGTGACTCCAGCGATGTCCGCGGGCTCAATGTTAGATGACTTCATGAAAAAGTTTCCTGACAGGTGCCTCGACGTAGGAATTGCTGAAGGGCACTCAGTCACCTTCTGCGGCGGCTTGGCCTATGGGCGGAAAATGAAAGTGATTGTCTCGATATATTCAACTTTTCTACAGCGCGCTTTCGATAATCTTTTCCATGATGTATGCCTCCAGGAACTTCCCGTCGTCTTTGCTATCGACCGGGCAGGAATCGCAGGTGCTGATGGATCAACCCACAATGGGATCTATGACATTTCCTTCCTAAATGCGATGCCGAACATGATTATTTCACAACCCCGCAATGGTCATCTGCTGAAAGAACTTTTAGAATCGAGTTTTTCTTGGGGAAGGCCTGCAGCAATCCGTTATCCAAATATTGCTACCGAAGAGACAGACAAGCCACTTGTCATACGGCCATGTGGGCAAGGTGAAGTGTTGTCAGAGGGTGAAGATATCCTACTAATAGGGTTAGGGCACATGACTCATGCCGCTCTGCAGGTCAAAGAGATGTTGCTGAAAATCGGAGTCAATGCGACAGTGCTGGATCCAATTTTTGTCAAACCCCTAGACAAAGACTTACTTTACAATCTACTGATGAACCATCGGCGTGTGGTAACTATCGAAGAGCACTCAGTCGTGTCTGGAATG
This sequence comes from Parachlamydiaceae bacterium, assembly GCA_037147435.1. Classification (GTDB taxonomy): domain Bacteria; phylum Chlamydiota; class Chlamydiia; order Chlamydiales; family Parachlamydiaceae; genus JBAWVE01. The sequence goes on along the minus strand of JBAWVE010000097.1, from coordinate 4,219 downwards.
GGGTCAATCATCAATAATTTCTTGATGACTGAGGGTTACGGAAATGTGCAAGTGATCAATCTTGGAATACCCGAAACATTCGTAGAGCAAGGGACTCATGCTGAACTTTTGGATGAATTGGGACTTTCCCCTGCTAAAATTTATCAACGGATCGTCAGACAGTTCAATCTGGTCGATACCCGGCCGTTAAAGTTACCCATAAAGGCCCTTTAATGATTATTGCACTGTTCCATAATACGGGTAAAAAACAGTCGCGGGATATCGCCATCAAGATTGTGGCGTTTCTTCAACAACATTCGATTACTGTTGTTGCTGAAGATGACGATGCAGCCTCTATCGGAGCGCAGTCTCTCTCTAGCATCCCCGAACCCGAAGTTAACTTTTGCATTACACTCGGTGGTGACGGAACGATCCTTCGCCTTGTTCACAAACATCCCAATTTACAGGTCCCTATCCTTGCTATCAATTTAGGAAGCCTGGGCTTCATGGCGGATATCACAACTAATCACATTGAAGCCAGCCTTAAAAATCTCATCAATGGATGTTTTCAAATCGAATCCCGCATGGTGATTGAAGGAAAGACTCCAACAAAGCAAATTAACTTTGCGATTAATGAAATTGTTGTCCATCGCTCATCCCATCCCTCTTTGATCAACCTGGCCATCTATGTCGATGGTCGCTACCTCAACACCTTCAGTGCCGATGGAGTCATCGTTTCCACTCCAAGTGGCTCTACGGCCTATTCCTTAGCTGCCGGCGGCCCGATTCTTGTCCCCGAGCTTAACGCCCTTGTCCTCACACCGATTTGCCCTCATACGATCTCCAACAGGCCTATTGTGCTTCTACCTGAACAGGAAATACGGATCGAGTATATAGGGCCATGTACTACTGCTGAAGTGGCTTTCGATGGCGTTCCCTGTTATGCGCTAAGCACCGGAGAAAGCGTTTCTATAGTCCGCTCAAACAGGCTGTTCCGTCTGGTGAACATGCCCGATCATGACTATTTTGCCACGTTGCGTTCCAAACTGGAATGGAGCGGCGGCCTTAAAAATACTAGTCTCTAATTGCATAAGTAACCGTGTGTAAAACCGCGCAAAGCATTTGGAGTACGCGCGACTTGTCGCCGCTTTCTTAGTGCTCGACTTGTCGAGCTCATCGTTCCACCTGAACTCGCAAACGCAGTTGTAGCATAGTCCGAGGATATCTATTCGCAAAAAGTTCCGTTGTTTTTCAAGTATTGCAGATCGATGAGCTCGAGAAGTCGAGCACTAAGAGAGCGGCGACAAGTCGCGCGCACTCCATACGCTTCGCGCCCTCGTGCCATAAAATTTGCAAAAACTCACATTTTTGCAAATACTTAAAGTTTTTTTTAAAAACCTAAAGCACAAGTATTTAAATATTATTCTTGACAACTCTTTAACCTCATATTAAAAATTTATGTGGAATATTTTTCCGGTAACGAGTATCTACAGTTGATATTGCTTAGTGTTGCGGGCTGTGACCGCGGTAAGAATTCCGGGTCAACAGAAGTTCGGACAAAACCCGCAGAAGCTCAATGGTCGACTTTTTAAACTTTAAACCTAGATAGGAGTATATCATGAAATTATTCAAATCACTAGTAGCCGCTGCGGTATTGTGCTCAGCTGTTGCAATGCTAACAAGCTGCTGCTGCGATCGCGATCCTTGCTGCCCACAGCCATGCAGACCAGTATGCTGCCCAAAACCAGTATGCTGCCCTCCTCCATGCTGCCCACCACAAAACTGCTGTCCTCCTCCATGTGCTCCAATGCCAAGACAGTGCTGCCCACAACCTCAACAGTGCTGCCCACAGCCAGGTTATGCTCCTGCTGGCCAATACTAATTGGTTGATGATAGTTTAAATTCGCAGGAAGGTTTCGACCTTCCTGCGTTTGCGTCTCTGACATTGACTGGTCTTTTACGACAACTGAAAATGGACTATAGGCTTCATGATAATCACAAAAAAAAAAATCACCACCTCAATAGGAATCCTAGTCTCGCTATTTCTCCTATCTTCGTGCTGTTGTTGCGATACCAACAGTTGCTGTGGCCAAGCGTGCCCGCAAAAATCGTATTGCAGAGTTAAACCAAGATGTTGTCCAAGACCCCATGCCGGTTGTGTCGATCTGAGCGAAGCTTCAGATTTCTTCGATCCAGGCATGGAATGAAAATTTAAATTAGATCTTAACCTAACAAGGAGTCTTTACGATGAAAAAACAACTAGGAATTTTTACCTCGTTGCTTCTTCTGTGTACGACGGCGCTTTTGTGGGTGGGTTGCTCCAACAAAACTGATTGGAATAATTCGTCCGCCTGTGCGCAACCGTGCCAGACTGTATGCGAACCAGTGTGCCCACCACACTGCCCGCCACCATGCCCACCTGTATGCAAACCGGTATGTCCGCCTGTATGCTGCCCACCTCCATGCCAACCAGTGTGCCCACCAGAACCTTTGTGCAAGCCCATGGCAAAATGTCATTATCCTACAAGCAACGAATTATGCTGCCGCGATGGGATTACAGTGACTGGAAGAAACCCAGGCATGTGCATGCTCGGGTCTCAATACCCTCTCGAGTTTGATGTAAAAGCTTGTGATGATGTGTGCGATGTCGTCGTGACAACACACCTTCCAGAAGGTGTTTCTTATATTCGCAGCCAACCCGAAGCTAAGGTTGATGGACGAAAAATCACATGGAACATCGGACCGATGAAAAAGGGCGATTGCCGTCCAGGTAAAATTTGGGTGAAGTGTGAATGTGAAGGCGAGCAGTGTGCTTGCTTCTGCGCGACAGCGACACCAGTACGATTCTGTTCTTTACTCTGCGCTAAGCCTATTCTCGTCTGCGAAAAATGCGGACCTGAAGAAGTTTGCCCAGGGGATCCAGTTCATTACCTAATTACTGTTACCAACCGTGGTAGCTGTACAGCAGAGGATGTTGTCGTTACCGATAACGTTCCAGATGGTCTAGAGCACAGCTGTGGACAGCGCACATTGACATTCAAACTGGGCTGCCTCCAGCCATGCGAGACAAAGAAAGTGAACGTCTGCTTTACAGCTGTTAAACGCGGTAAAGTATGCAACACAATCGTTGTCACAGCATGCAATGCAGACACAGTTAACTGCCAATGGTGCACTAACGTCTGCAAAGAGTGCATTGACCTTCAAAAAGTTGGTCCAAAAGAGCAGCAGATCGGCAAAAATGCTGATTACCAAATCATTGTCACAAACACTGGCGACAAGCCTTTGACAGACGTGATTGTTACAGATGTGGCTCCAAGCTCGACATCAATTGTCGCAGCTAACGGCGCTACAGTCACAGGCAACCAAGCTGTATGGAAGCTGAAAGAAATGAAACCTGGCGAAAAAGTTTCATTTACTCTCACTCTGACAACATGCGTTCCTGGCTGCTTCACCAACAGAGTCGGCGTGACCGACTGCCAAGGCTGCAACGCCTGTGCAGAGTTCACAACACGTTGGAAAGGGCGTCCAGCTCTTAACGTCTGTGTGACTGACTCAGATGATCCTATCTGCGTTGATGAAGCAACAAGCTATACAATTGTTGTTGTTAACCAGGGATCAGAATCAGACACCAACGTTGTTGTTGTCGCGCGCTTCCCGAACGAAATTTCCCCAACAGCCGCACTTGGCGACTCTCCAGGGACAGTTTCGGGTCAGACAGTAACATTCGCTCCTTATGCATCTTTAAGCCCACGTCAAACGCTAAGATATCGTATTGACGCTCGTGCTAAAGCATCAGGAGACGCTCGCGTTGTTGTTGAAGTTTCCTCTGATTCCATTAAACCACCAATCGTGCAGCAAGAAAGCACGATCGTGAACTAACCCGCACAAACCGCAAGGTTACTGTTGGTCGAAAGGCGGCCCCGAGCAATCGGGGCCGCCTTTTTTTTTATCAAGATAGCAGGATGGAAAGAATGGTCTTTGGCTGGCTGAGATTGTGTGTGGCCCTCAGGAATAAAATAACAGGATGGGCAGGATAAGGCAGGATAAGCAGGATACCTTCGATTGACGAGTTGAACTTTACCTTAGAAAACAAAATATCGTAAGAAGTAGGATGGTCTTCGGCAAGCCGAAGACCATCCTACTTCTTACGATATTTTACTTTCCAAGGTAAAGACCACTAGCAAGCCGAAGGTATCCTGCTTATCCTGCCTTATCCTGCCCATCCTGTTATTTTATTCCT
>JBAWVE010000096.1:0-8524 GCA_037147435.1 Parachlamydiaceae bacterium | reverse complement strand
CTTAGTTCAGGTGATCTTGGCCATTCAAAAGTGTTACCTTCATTTGAACCATGCCTAATAAACAGGTTCATGTTTACAAAAAACTACACTAGAAAAATGTCGAGGTGGGGTTGACGTCAACCAACAGATGGATCGACTGGTGAAGGGGGCACGTGGCACGAACTGAAGCGATCGCGTGGGAAATTGGATAGACTGCAGGGCCCCGGATGAGAAGTTGGAAACGAAAACTATCCTTGATTTTGGCGTGGCCTGACGGAATGACGGGAAGCAGCTCGAATTCCTTTGGGAGGAGAGGCTGCAGATTGCTTCGAAAGGTTTCTGCAGTCCTTTTTGTGGCATTTTCGTCAGGACCGGAAAACGTAATTTTTACAAGGGAAGAAAATGGAGGGTATCCAAAGAGTTTGCGGATTTCAATCTCCTCATTGTAAAACGCTGTATAACTTTCGTTGGCTGCCAACTGGATCGTCTGATTATCTGGAAGGCATGTTTGCACAATAACCTCCCCTTTGGCGTATCCGCGTCCCGCGCGCCCAGCCACTTGCGTAATCAGTTGAAACACCGTTTCTGAGGCGCGAAAGTCGGGAAGATTCAAGCTCGTATCTGTATTCAACACCCCCACAAGGGTGACTTCCGGAAAATGTAATCCTTTAGCGATCATCTGAGTTCCGATCAGGACGTCGGCTTTGCCCGAACCAAATTCTCGTAAAAGCTTTTGAAGGCTCCCTTTGTGACGCGTGGTATCGGCATCGATCCTTAAAGTCCGGATGCCGGGAAGAACCGCGTGGAGGGATTTTTCAATCAGTTCTGTTCCGACGCCGCGGAATTTCATTGTTTGCTCGCTTTTACAGGAGGGACATTGAGTCGGAGGAGGGGATAGGTGGAATCCGCAGAGGTGGCATGCCAATGTATTGTGTCCCAGGTGGAAAGTGAGGCTTACATCACAATGGGAGCAGCGAACAGGCTTTGAGCAGCCCTGACAGAAAAGGGTTGTGTGATATCCGCGGCGGTTAAGGAAAAGGATTGTCTGGTACCCCTTTTCCTGGCGAATCTTAATGCCTTCTAACAGTTTGTCTGAAAAATTTGTGAAGCCTTTTGCTTTCTCAAATTCTTTTTTCATGTCTACAATAGTGAATTGCGGCAGGGAGGCAGCATCGGCGCGATTGCCCAGCGTACTCAGGGAATATTTATTCATCGAGGCATTGTAATAACTTTCAATGCTGGGTGTGGCGCTTCCAAGGATCACAGCGCTTTTTGTGAATTTACCCCGTATGACAGCGATATCGCGGGCATGGTAGCAAGGGGCGCCATCGCTCTGTTTATAAGAATTTTCATGCTCTTCATCGACAATGATCAGGCCAAGGTTTCTCACAGGACTGAATACCGCAGAACGGGCGCCTATGACAATGGTGGCATCCCCGCGGCGTATTCTGTGCCATTCGTCAAAACGCTCACCCTGGCTCAGACGGTGATGCAGGATGGCGATGTTTCCCTCAAAACGGCTGCGGAATCGCTCAATTGTCTGTGTTGTCAAGGCAATCTCAGGGACAAGCATGATAGCGCCTTTGCCCATCTCCAATGTCTTTTCAATCGCCCTGATGTAAACTTCTGTTTTCCCGCTCCCTGTGATGCCATGGATCAAATGCGTTCTGAATCTTTCCTCCTCGAGAGTCTCCTCAATGACGCTGAGAGCCTGTGATTGCTCGGGATTTAATATTTTCGGCTTTGTCTTAAAATATTCTTCACTGATCAAGGGGGAGCGGTCGACGCGGACAATATCAATGGTAAGAAATCCATGCTTGGCTAATGTGTCGACAGGGCTGCGCGATCCTCCGGTTTGTTCAAGAAGTTCTGAAAGGAGAATCCCTTTTTTGACTTGTAGCATCACATCCAGGACATCGGCTTGGGAGGATGCTTTATTGCGGATCTGAATACAATGCTCCTGAAGCTGATCACGAGTTTGCGCCCGCATCACAAAAAGCTGTTGTTTATGTGTTTTATCTTTTCGTACAACAGCCGGCAGCATCACTTGAAGGGCTTCACGCAGGGAGACACAATAATATTTTGTCATCCATATCGCTAATTCAAAAAGATCTTCCGAGACAATTTCAGATTCTGTGATAAAACGATTGATTCCCTGGACGCGTGAATGTTCAGAGGTGTCCTTCACAGCAAAAATATAGCCGGAACGCAGATGCCCCCTAACAGGCACCTCCACGCGCATACCTCGTTTGGCAACGGAAGCCTGCTCAACAGTAAGACTATAGTCAAGCAGTTTATCGACAGAAATGTCAAGAATGACAGAAACGTATTTGGAAGCTTTATTCATGGGACTTGCGTTGAGGTGTCAGAAGCTCTTTAATGGCATTCCATAAAGAATGCTTAAGGGGAGGTTCTGTCAGATAGAAACTGATGTCCGACAGGAGCAAAAGAGGGCAATTTCCAAGATAGTGGCGCGCTGTTTTTTGTATTTCTCGATGATATTTTTGCATTTCAGGTAATGTGTAGAGGCATCCACTAGTGGCAATGACCAATCGCAATTTGTCCGACTTGAGAAACTCTTCCCACCCTTTTTCCTGTTCGATTTTTGCCGCATGGCATACTAATGCTGTTGTTCCATATGCTTCCAGGGCTTTAGCAATATTTGCTAAGAAGGCGGTATTTACAGGGGTGTCATTAAGTGACTGCGTAAAATTAACTTGCGCATCTGGGCTTTGACTCTGCCGAGATGTAGAACTTACTTTTGCGCAGTCCCTGAGAGTTAAAAGAATTACTTCTGCTGTTTTATACTTGTCAGAAGAAATAATTGCTGTTTTTTTCCATTCACTGTCATCGGGAATGTTGTCCAGTAGTTGCATATGAGGCAACTTTTCGAGAATGATCTTGCGTAGATCGTGCAACTCAATAGCTTTCGGCGGTGGGGGAGGTTCGATAGCAAACGGCGTTTTACCAGATGCCGTCTGTAGCGGTATTTTCTTCGACTCAGGAGGTGCACTGATAGATTTTGATTCAGAAGTGGAAGATGGTAAAGTCAGGCTCGCTTTTGTATCGGTTTCTTTCTTGATAGATGGAGGTTCTACAGGAATAGTGCGAAGGCTGCCTACCGCTTTCTCTTGGATTGCAGGTTGCCGTACTAAAACTGCTGCTTGCGGAGAAGTAGGCACCGGAGCAGCTGCTTGCGGAGGAGTAGCTAAGGGGGTTGCAGCTGCTTGCGGAGGAGTAGCTAAGGGGGGGGCAGCTTTTTGCTGTTGAGCATGCTTGCGGAAATATTCGAAAGTCGCAGGTTCGTCATATATACGATCAGTCAAAGAATATTCCTGCAGGAGGTATAGTTGTGTTAAAGACAGTAGCTCGCGATACTTAAGAGAATCTACAGTCATAAGGCAGCTGCTTCAATTTCGGCGATATGACTTCGAATTGCCGGAAGGAGATCGTCGAATCCACGAGCGGAGTACTTCACTGAAAGCACATGCTGGACTTCATGCATGCCTTTTGTATAGAGACGTCCAAGAAGTTTAAAGACAAAGCGGTTGCCATACAGCTTATCAAGGATTTTATGATTCCGCACGACATAAAAAATAACATTTTCATCGTCACGGAACTGGGAAATCAGGCGGGCAATCAGCTTGGAAAAACGGATCATGGAAGAGCTTGCTTTTTCAACTGCTGCAGTGAGTGGGCCAGCTTCAAAAGGGGTGCTATTTAAGGCTTCGCCAATTTGCAGGCACCCTAACCAGATTTTTTCGGCATAGTGCTGCAGGGCGATCAATTCTTTTTCATCGTTATCGGAATTTTGCAGTAATAGTGCGCAATACGTTTTCAACTTAGAGAGAATCCCTTCAGAAAAATTCCAAGAAAACAAGTGAATATGGCCATTGGAAGAGCCTAGTAACTTAGTGAGACAAGTCCCAATTTCTTGCCTGTGACTGATAGCCGTAGAAAATGAAATTGCATCACCCAGGGAAGCAGAATTAGGGTTGCAGCAATAAGAATTTAACTGCTGAATTGTTGAGAAAGATTCGATAAATTCGGAAAGAACAAATTGAAATATCAAGCTGTTATTGCAATGGTATGTGTTCACATGGCGCGTAGGCACGCCGGCATATGCAGTCACGGTGCACTCCGAGTTTTGATCTATAGCCCACAGTCTAGCAAAACGTCTGATTGCGGGCAAGCTACAAAGATCCTACTCCGAATATCTGGAGTTTAAAGCATAAACCCTTGAAAACTTACGTTTTCAAGGGTTCGCAGACAAAAGATTGTATAATCTTTAAGCCAGACTTACCAGCAGCATCCAGATTTCTTTGGTTGAGCAGGTTGTGCAGGTTGTTGTTTGTTTTGCGCGCCTGGTGTGCCGCGTTGTGTTTGTGGCTGATTAGTCTGATTAGGTCTGTTAGAAGGCTGTCCTTTTTGAAATGGAGCAGCTGGTCCTTTTGATGGTTGTTGTTGGGTCTTTTTGTTGCTATCCATGGTACCCTCCTTAAAAGGTGATTGTTTGTAAATTAACGCACAACTTCTTATCTGTCATGTTGGCATATGAAAGTCAATAAAAAAATTGATTTAATCTACAAACCATTTAACGGTAGGTATTTAGGTGTTATCAAAAAAGGTCATTTGGATGTTGTTAACAATAATTTTTGGCTTTTGACGCGCCGGGCTACGTTTTGTCAGGGTAGGCTCAAAAGCACTTTTGCGATTGGCATTTTCCTCTAGGTGGATGAGGATCTCCCTGGCGCGTGCAAGTGCTGTTGGTGGGAGGCCAGCAAGCCTTGCTACGTGAATTCCATAACTCTTGTCTGTGCCTCCACGCACTATCTTGCGAAGGAATATTATGTTGTCATCGCTTTCATGGACAGCAACATTGTAATTGACTGCTCCGGGGATTTTTTCTTCCAGTTTGGTCAGTTCCCAATAGTGAGTAGCAAAAAGAGTTTTAGCCATTCGACCTTCTGTTGTAAGAAGATATTCAGCTACTGACCAGGCGATTGAAATGCCATCATAGGTGCTTGTGCCGCGGCCGATTTCGTCGAGGATGACAAGGGAGCGGGAGGTAGCATTATTGAGGATGTTTGCCGTTTCAACCATTTCCACCATAAATGTTGAGTGGCCTCTGGATAGGTCGTCGCTCGCTCCGATACGTGAAAACACCTTGTCAACGACTCCAATACAGGCATTGGAGGCAGGAACGAATGATCCAATCTGGGCCATGATTGTGATGAGGGCGACCTGGCGGATGAATGTCGACTTACCTGCCATATTCGGACCTGTGATCAGCAAAAGCCGATTATTATTGTCATCCAAAGTAGTATCATTGGGAATGAACAGTTCTCTGGCTTGGGAAGTTTCGATGACGGGGTGTCTGCCCGACGTAATATGAAGAATGGCGCTGTTATCTACAAGAGGCCTGGTGTAGTGGTTTTTCCGTGCTGCGCTGGCTAAACTTTGGATGACATCGATTCTTCCCAGGGCTTGGGCTGTGCGCTGAATTTGTTGCGCATAAGAGGCTACTTCCAAGCGCAAGGTGTGAAATAGTTCATTCTCGATAGCACTGATTTTTTCTTCAGCATGCAGCACCTTGCTTTCATACTCTTTGAGTTCTGGCGTGATATATCTTTCTGCATTCACCAATGTTTGGCGGCGTTGAAACCAGTCCGGCATCCGATCAGACTGCCCTTTGCTGACCTCGATGTAATAGCCAAACATCTTATTGAATCCAACTTTCAGTGTTTTTATTCCCGTGGATTCCTTGAGGTCGCTTTGGTAGCGGGCAAGCCATGCCTTGCTGTCGCGGCTGATATGCCGCAATTCATCCAATTCCCTGTTGTAACCATCGCGGAAAATCTTTCCATCGCTGACACGCATTGGTGGATCATCAACAACGGCAGTTTCGATCGCAGCAACCATTGACGGCAGAGATTCAAGATTCTGCTCATCGGAAAACAGAAGTTCGGAATCCGCTTTGACCACTAACAGCGCCTCTTTAATGTGTGGAATCGGGGTAAAAGAGTTTTTGAGGGCAACGAGGTCGCGAGGGGAGGCATACCCAGAGCTGATGCGCATGATCAGGCGCTCCATATCACGCACTCCATCAAGCAGTGTTGAGATTTCTTGCACCACAAGAGAGTGATTGTAAAAAGATTCCACGGCATCCTGACGGGTAGCAATTGCTGCTGGATCAAGTAATGGTTGTTTGATCCACTGACGCAGCAATCGCGCCCCCATAGGTGTTTTAGTGTCGTCTAAAATGCTGAGGAGTGTGTTGCGTTTGGTGCCGTCCGCAAGGGATTCTGTCAGCTCGAGGTGTCGTTGCGTTGTACGATCGATAGTCATGTAATGGGAGGTGGAACATGTGTGAATTTCATTGATATGCGACAGCGGCAGGCATAGGATATCCTGTAAATAGCTCAGCAGTCCTCCAGCGGCATTGATTGCTGAGACCATTCCCTGAAGTCCATAGCCATCCAGTGTCTTTACCTTGAAATGCCCCATCAGAAAGTCGTGGGCAGCTTGATGGTCGAAACGCCACTCGTCATGGGTACTGATGACAAGGTTGTATGTTTTGCGCAGATCTGTAAAAAAGGAGTGAAGCTTTTCTTGGATTTTTGGTGAGACGACAAATTCAGAAGGTTGCAGGCGGTGGATTTCGTTAAGGAGCTCCTGTTCAGTTTCCATTTCCATGACTTTGAAGTCGGCAGTAGTGAGGTCTAGTACTGCCAGTCCATACAGTTTGCCGACTCTGGATATTGAAGCGACGAAGTTGTTTGCCTTGTCCGAAAGGAGGGACGAGTTGATCAGTGTGCCTGGTGTCACGACGCGGACAACCTCGCGGCGAACGAGTCCTTTAGCTTGTTTTGGATCTTCAGTTTGTTCGGCAACAGCGACGCGGTATCCCTTGCCTACCAGCCTGTCGATATATCCCTCACATGTATGGTGGGGGACGCCGCACATGGGGATTTCTTGCCGTTTTGTGAGAGTCAGTTCAAGTTCTTTAGAGATGTTCACAGCATCGTCATAGAATGCCTCGTAGAAGTCGCCCATGCGGAAGAACAGCAACGCCCCTTTGGATGCCGCTTTGCACTCAGTCCATTGGACCATCATCGGAGTCGTTTTCTGTTCCTCAAGGGGAGTCGTTTTCTGTTCCTCAAGGGGAGTAGGTATCGCTGAAGAAAGTGAGCGGTCGATAGTTTGTTCTGTCATTATGCCTCGCTTTTTACTAAGCTCAGAATTGTATAAAGTATAGGGATTGTATACAATCCGAAAATCATATACTCACATATTTTTTTCTTGTATCTATTACTGTACATTGCCATAATCGCTGTTTTCCATTCAAAAATGCACAGAGGTTGTTCGATGTTTGTCTACTCAAATAAAATCATTCGCTTTGTTAATGAAATCAAAACCACTGTTAAAGAAATTTTAGCCAAAGAAGTGCGCTTGAAAGTGACAACCAATCGATTTTATGACCGGCGTGAAGAGAGCTCCTATCCTATTAAAATTGTGGTATACAATAATAAAAGCATGCTGGGGTATTTTGATTCAGATTTTTATGAGTTGGGCTTTCACGAGTGTTTGATGCACTCGAGTCGGCAGCAGCTGCACAATGTCATTCGGCATGAGTTGGCGCACTACGTCACCTTCATTAATTATGGCGGAGGCATTCAAGCTCACGCTGCTGAGTTCCGGAATTTTTGCCTAAGTATAGGTTGGGGAGAGGACGTTTATCGGGCGAAAATATATTTGGATGAGGGGGCAAATGCTTCCGACATCGAAGAAAATAGTGTTCTTAGAAAAGTGCAAAAACTCATGGCCCTGTCAACCAGCAGCAATGAGAACGAGGCCGAGCAGGCACTAATCAAGTCGCAACAGCTCCTTTTAAAACATAATATAGAGTCAAAATATATTGACGGCCAAGAAGATGACAAAATCTTTGTAAAGCGTATTCTCAAGCAACCCAAAGAGAATGCTAAGATGCGTGCAATCGCGTATATCCTGGAAACATTTTTTGTGAATACAATTTATAACCGCGGTGGAGATTTCATCTATCTAGAAATAATGGGGGACGCGGTCAATATTGAAATCGCTGAGTATGTTGCAAATGTCCTTCAAGGGGAATTCGATAAGATGTGGAGTCAAGCTCAAAAGTCATTTAATTTAAAAGGAATGGTGGCAAAAAACTCATTTTTTCTGGGAATATCGAGGGGATACTGTAATAAAATTGAGGCCCTTAAAAAGAATTACCAGTCCGATGTCGCACAATCGTTGATGATTATCGAAAAGAAATTGGTCGATGCAAAAGATATGATTTATGAACGATTATCTTCAAGAAAAAGCAACGCAAGTTATTGCCATGCATCATCTACCCTGGGGGAACAAATGGGCCGGCAACTTAATATCAATCCAGCCCTCAACCGGTCTGCAAAAAACTCGGAAGCCTTCATCAGTTACTCGGCTTGAACTTTCGGTTTTGATCACCTTTTCGGTCAAAAAAATAAAATAACAGGATTGGCAGGATGGGTAGGATAAGCAG
>JBAWVE010000095.1:0-8553 GCA_037147435.1 Parachlamydiaceae bacterium | reverse complement strand
AAAAAACTTTTCGTATATTGTTGATACTCCCTGCAATATTAATGACGATATTGCCGGGAATCTTATGTGTTTCTGGAAATCCCCGTATAATAATTACAAGACTGACCAGGCACATTGCACTTGCAGCAATAAATGGTGTGGCATAGCCGCACCAATTGCTCAGAGAGGCATCAGCAAGCTTCCCACCAAGAAATGGTCCTACAGTAAAACCAAGGCCTAAACTTGCACTAAAAAGAGAGAATCTTCGCGCTTTGTCACGTGCATCACTAATGTCTGCTATCATCGCTTGTGCCACAGGCACTGTACCTGAGGCAATACCGACGAGAACTCGATACAGAAAAAGGAGAGAAATTGAGTGAATACAAACACCCAATACAGCCAATCCATAGGCCAGGAAGCCAACAAAAGTTCCATACATCAGAGTCTTTCTCCGTCCTTTAACATCGGAAATGGCTCCTAAAAATGGAGCACTAAAAAATTGTGTCAATGGTGTTAAACCAATTAATATTCCCAATAAAGCCCCTCGATAAGCTTGAGAGGAGTCATGAGGAATCAGTGGGTATGTGGGATCAAACAACATTCCCGAGAATATTGGGTATACAAGGGCGATTCCTAAATAATCGATAAATCCGATAAATAAGATGTTTAAAAAAATTAATTTTGACGTCATCGTCGTATCTCCATAACTCAATAGATTGCAATAAAATGTCTTATTCCATTGATGTATTTGCAAAAAGACAGGCCATGTCATTCATGCAAAATAAAAAGGATATAAGATAGAAAATCGGCAAAAACGAAGAAGCATTGAAGCTTGAAAAAGCCTCTTGCTATCCGCGTTCCTATACGGAGAGTGGTCACTGCCTCCGAACGCAGGTGGGCGTGACCTTAACGAGTGATTCTTGGAAGTTGGTGATCCATAATGACGCTAATTTACCAGATAAATAATTTTAAATCAAGATTGAAAAAATGCAGCCAGCAATTAGGGGTAGGAAAAATCAAGAAGAGAAAATAGTTGCCTGAAGAAAATTCTCCTCGCAAGAAAGGAGGGAGAAGACGCAGTTTTCAAAGGATAAATCGAAACTGATTAATCTCATGCAAAAGCATGTTTCGAAACCGAGTTTATCTTTCCTTTCGAAAATATTCCACTCTTAATTCCTTAGCAAAATGGAGATTGAAAAATTTTTCGTTTAGGATTATGTCTTATGTGAGGTATTGTTCAATTTATTGTTGTATAGTTCCTTGTGTTTTCCAAATTTTATCGAGTGCTTTATGAGACGCTTTTTTATCACCGTTATTCTTCTGGTTCTTTTGACCGCGGCATCTGTTTTTACTTATGAGTATTTTTTCAAATCAAAAAAGAATCCCGATAAACTCACTCTTTATGGCAATGTCGATGTCAGACAGGTTGATATCAGTTTTCGCGTTGCAGGGCAGGTCACGGATTTGTTTTTTGAAGAGGGTGACGTTGTTCCCAAAGGAAGCTTGATGGCTATATTGGACCAATCGCCATATGACAGTCAAACACTTCAGGCAGCAGCCAATGTGAAAACTATCAAGGCAAACCTCTATAATGCAGAAATCCTTCTAAAAAGACGTCTGGAATTGATCTCTGATGGTGGTGTTTCACAGGAAGATCTCAATAATGCTCAATCCGCTTACGACCAATTACTGTCCGAACTTAACGCCTCTGAAGCCGCCCTGTCAATCGCTTCCGATAATTTACGGTATATTAAAGCCTATGCTCCGACAGATGGCATTATTCTCACTCGTATCCGAGAACCCGGCTCTGTCGTTCGTGAATCAGATCCTGTTTATACACTCTCCATAGCCTCTCCTGTATGGATTCGCGCTTTTGTCGACGAAACCCACCTGGGTCAAGTAAATTACGGAATGAATGTAGAAATTACTACTGATAACCCTGACGGTCATTCCTATTCAGGAAAAGTGGGTTTTATCTCCCCAATGGCAGAGTTTACCCCGAAAACGGTCGAGACGACTCAGTTGCGTACCGATCTCGTTTACCGTTTACGAATCTATGTCGACAAACCGGATTCCGGTTTACGTCAGGGAATGCCTGTTACTGCAAAACTCAATCTTAAACAACATGAATGAACCCCTTGTTATTATTCATGATGTCTCGAAAGTATTTACTCAAAAACATCCCCCTGCCGTCGCAAATATCCAGGGGATCATCCCTAAAGGGCAGATTGTTGGTTTGGTTGGCCCTGACGGCTCCGGAAAGACAACATTGATCCGTCTCATTGCAGGACTGTTAAAACCGACTCAAGGCTATATTACAGTGGCAGGATACGACACCATTAAAGATGCCGAAGCTGTACATTATCTCACGGGATATATGCCGCAAAAATTTGGACTCTATGAAGATCTGACAGTGCAGGAGAACCTTAACCTTTATGCGGATCTTCGCGGAGTCTATGGAAAAGAGAAAATATCCACTTTTGACAGATTACTGAGTTTTACAGGCCTTGCTCCCTTCACAGCCCGTTTAGCCTCGGACCTTTCGGGCGGAATGAAACAAAAGCTTGGACTTGCGTGCGCACTTGTCAAAAAGCCCACGCTCTTACTGCTGGATGAGCCCAGCGTTGGTGTCGATCCCATTTCAAGGCGTGAATTGTGGAAAATGGTCAACGATCTGATTGCAGAAGGAATTTCTGTTGTGTGGAGCACCGCCTATTTAGATGAAGCTGAAAAATGCCATACCGTTTTACTCATTAACGATGGAAAACTTCTTTTTAATGGTAAACCACAAGATCTCACGAAAAATGTTGAAGGACGTGTTTTCAAAATCTCAAATATTCAGGGAAACCGCCGTCAGCTTCTTTCTTATATGTTAAAACAGGAAAATGTGATCGACGGACTAATCCAGGGCAATGATCTACGTATCGTGATTCAGAAAAAAAACACACCCCCATTCGATACTCACGTGCCGCTTGAAAATTTACACGTCCAACCCACCCCTCCGCGATTCGAAGATGCATTCATCGATTTGCTTGGTGGCGGACCAAAAGAATCCTCTGAGCTTGCTGCTAACACACCCAAAATTCAAGAAACATCCGAATACATCGTTGTAGCAGAGGGACTGACAAAGAAATTCGGATCTTTTATAGCTGCAGACAACATTGCATTTTCTATTCCACAAGGGGAAATATTTGGACTTCTGGGGCCCAATGGAGCTGGGAAGTCCACCATATTTAAAATGCTCTGCGGCTTGCTGGAACCTACAGAAGGAAAAGCTTTGGTAAAAAACTTTGATTTGCAAAAAGCTCCCAGTATCGCCCGTTCCCGCATTGGCTATATGGCCCAAAAATTTTCTCTCTATGGATCATTAAGCGTGTTGCAAAATCTGAATTTTTTTTCAGGGATATACAATCTTAAAGGGAAAGAACAAGCGAGTGCTGTTAAACGGATGACGGATATTTTCAGTCTCCAAAGCTATCGAGAAACCTCTTCCGAAGAGCTTCCTCTTGGATTCAAACAACGCCTTTCCCTGGCCTGCGCTAATATGCACCACCCTGATGTTTTATTTCTTGATGAACCCACCTCCGGTGTGGATCCCCTCACGCGCCGTGAATTTTGGAACCACATCAACGGATTAGTGGAAAAAGGAGTGACAATTATGGTCACAACGCATTTCATGGATGAGGCGGAATACTGCGACCGGATCGCCTTGATTTACAGAGGTAAGATTATCCAAATGGCAACACCAGATAAACTTAAGGACATTGCCAAGACTCCTCAGAACCCCTCTCCAACACTGGATGATGCTTTTATAAAACTCATAGAGGAATATGACGCAAGCCACCCCCTCTAAAGAAGTCCCTAAAGAGATGCACCGTGGCAGAATGCGTCGATTGAAAGCTCTTATCATTAAAGAGTCTTTCCAAATCGTTCGGGATCCCAGCACGATTTTAATCAGCGTTGTGCTCCCTCTATTGCTTCTTTTTCTCTATGGATTTGGCGTGTCTCTGGATATGGATCACCTTCGTCTTGGACTTGTCATAGAGGATACTTCTCCTGTTGCCATGGACTTCGCGCAATCATTGCAGGATTCTCCCTATTTTGACGTGAAACTAGCGCGCGATAGGCGTGAATTGAGTGATGATCTCACCAGAGGCAACATTCGCGGAATCGTGATCATCCCTTCTTACTTTTCAGCCTTCTTGGCACGTCCTGCAACAGTAGCCCCTATTCAGGTGATTGCCGACGGTAGCGAACCCAATACGGCAAATTTCGTTCAATATTATGTGCAGGGAGCCTATCAAATTTGGTTGCAGCAGGAGCTTATTGCAAGAGGCCTTCAGGAAATTTCCACAGTCAATATCGAATCTCGATTTTGGTATAATGAACAACTGGAAAGCCGATTTTTTCTCCTCTCAGGGTCCCTGGCGATTATTATGACCTTAATCGGAACTCTATTAACTGCGCTTGTTGTTTCCAGAGAATGGGAAAGGGGGACGATGGAAGCCCTCATGTCCACAACATTAGGTAAGGTAGAACTCGTTGCAGGAAAAGTGATTCCTTATTTCATCTTGGGAATGGTATCGATGGTCATTTGCGTTTTTGTTTCTGTCGTAGGGTATGGACTTCCTCTGCGTGGTTCCTGGTGGATTTTGGGTATTGTCTCTGCGCTGTTTCTATTTTGTGCCTTAGGATTTGGTCTGTTTGTTTCCACTGTTTGTAAAAGCCAACTCATTGCTTCTCAAATCTCCATCACAGCAGGATTTTTGCCAGCATATATTTTATCCGGATTTCTTTTCGAAATTTCAAGTATGCCCTATTGGATTCAGCTCTTAACCTATGCCATTCCGGCAAAATACTTCGTGCAATGCCTTCAAACACTTTTTCTTGTAGGAGATGTGTGGAGTCTATTTTTGTTCAATATGGTACCTATGCTCTTAATCGGCCTCTTCTTTTTTATCCTGACAGCGCGTAAAACAGTAAAAAGGTTGGATTGAGTATGTGGAATCGTATTGTCACGTTAATTTGGAAGGAGTTCTTAGCTGTATTGCGCGACCCAAAAAGTCGAATTTCCATATTTATGCCGCCGATTATCCAGTTGATTATTTTCACTTTTGCTGCCACTCTGGACGTAAAAAATGTTCCCATCGGAATTCTTAATCAGGACTCCGGACAACAGTCCATTGAACTCATCCAACGTTTTCATGGTTCCCCCATGTTTCAGCAAATCGTCTTTTTAAAAGGCGTCGAAGAGATCGCTCCATTTATCGACAACCAGAGAGGGTTAATGGTGGTCTCGTTTACCGAATCATTCTCCCGATTGCTAAATGCCGGTAAGCCGGCGGATATCCAACTTATCCTGGATGGCAGGCGATCAAATTCAGCACAAATCGTCTCAGGATATGTGTCGACAATTGTCCAACAATTCAATACTGAATTTGCTGCAAAAGCTCGCTTACCCCACCAAAATGCTCAGCTGTTCCCGCGCAATTGGTTTAATCCCAATTTACTGTATCACTGGTACAACATCCCCTCTCTTGTTGCCACTCTCTCCATGCTTACATGCTTAATTGTCACCACCCAATCCGTCGCTCGCGAAAGAGAGTTGGGGACATTTGATCAACTCCTCGTTTCCCCTCTTGTTCCCATTGAAATCCTCATCGGGAAAATTGTTCCGGGAATTATCATAGGCATGATAGAAGGTAGTCTAATGATGACAGCTGGAGTGTTCATCTTAGGCGTCCCCTTTACTGGATCCATATTTGTTTTTTACATTGCTTTATTTATCTTTGTAACGGCGATCAGCGGAGTCGGGTTGTTCATTTCCTCCCTTTCAGCGACGCAGCAACAAGGAATGCTTGGAACCTTTGTATTCATGATGCCTTCGATATTATTATCCGGATTCGCCACACCGATTGAAAATATGCCGACGTGGCTGCAGCCTGTGACCTACACGATTCCTCTTACCTACATGCTGGTTATTTCCAAAGGGATTTTCCTTAAAGCGATGCCGGCATCAATAGTCTTCGAAAATATATGGCCGATGGTTATCATCGGATTTTTCACAATTGTAGGAGCTGGTTGGTTTTTTAGAAGGAGACTGTCATGAGTTTAACTGGAAGACGCTGTGCTACTACACCGTGTATCACTCGACTTTGCACTAAGTTGTTTGTTGTGTTTGTTTTTCTGTGTCTCACTGGATGCAAAGTGGGACCTGACTATCATCCACCGGGGAATTGTGTGCCGGATGAGTGGAGTGCTCCCGAAACAACCGACGATATTTCCATCTCCTACGAGCCTCCGCCGATTTTCTGGTGGGAAATTTTCAATGATCCGTTATTAAACAAATATATTCAGATGGCTGCCTGTCATAACAACGACGTTCTAGCAGCTGAGGCAAATATTTTTCAAGCACGCGCCATACGAAAGGTATCTGCGGCCCCTCTTTTTCCTAAGATTTCCGCAGACTTTGACGCTTTTCACACTTTTTTGAGTCAAAATGGTCCTATAGATGCTCTTGCCACAGCCGGAAAGCCTGTGGCTGCTGCGATATCCCCTGTCAGTATCTCTCAGCTAAATCTCTTTAATAATTTCATCGATGCCTCGTGGGAACTGGATATTTTTGGGAAAACAAAGAGGGGTATTGAGTCATCTGAGGCAGCTCTTGAGAGTGCAATCGAACAGAAAAACGACATCCTAATTTCGGTTTTTGGGGAAGTCGCAAGAAATTATATCGAATTGCGCGGTGCACAAAAACAGAAGAGCCTCTTGGAAAAAAATATTGAGACATTGCAAAAAAATGTGCTAATCATTCAAAAGCGTTATTCTACAGGGTATTCCAACATTCTAGAGTTGGAACAGATCGATATTCAGCTCAATCAGGCGTTATCCACACTGCCTGCAGTCACCACAGCTGTTTACCGTAACATTTTTGCAATCTCAGTATTGACTGGAGATTTGCCTGAAGCACTGCTGCACGAACTTCTCTGCGCGCAACCCCTACCGGAATTGCCGGAATGCCTCTCTACAGGGCTGCGGTCTGATCTCATGCGTCGTCGTCCTGATATCCGCGAGGCAGAAAGGAATTTAGCTCAAGCCACCGCCAACATTGGCGTGGCCGTAGCTTCTTTTTTCCCCTCCATTACACTGACAGGCATTTTGGGCTTTCAAACGCTGAAATTGGATAATCTTTTCTCTTCTGGCAGTAAAACATGGATTTATGGCGCAGATATCAATATGCCCATTTTCCAGGGAGGAAAACTCGTGGGGAACCTTAAAATTGCAGAAGCTCAGGCAGCCGCCCTGGCATTTACCTACCAACAGACGGTGTTGAATGCCCTTAGAGATGCAGAATCAGCCCTGATTTCGTACGGTGAGGATGTCAAAACATCCGGCGAATTGAAGAAAATCGTCGCTTCAAATCAGAGGCTCACGGATCTCAATCAGCAAAGGTACACCAAAGGACTTGTTGGACAATTGGATTACCTCAACAGCACACTGATCCTAAACAATGCCGAATTGAGCCTCCTGCAATCTGAAACTGCTGCACTCTTAGATCTAGTCTCTCTCTATAAAGCCCTCGGTGGTGGCTGGGAGCCCTTCGACCCTCAATGCCCGGTTTGGAGTGCGTGCGACTTGTCGCCGCTTTAGTACTGCTCGACTTGTCGAGCCCGTAGGCCCACAAGAACATGAAAGTCGCACGCACTCCAAACGCTACGCGCCTTCAATCTTTAGTAATTTGTTCAGCTTTTTTTTCAAGTTTGAGCATCCATTGTTTGCGTGTGACGCCCCCACCATAGCCTCCCAGCTCACCATTGGAATTAATGACACGATGACAGGGAATAATTATCGCTAACTGATTGGCTCCATTCGCTTGAGCAACAGCACGAAAAGCTGTGGGCTTTCCAATAGTTATTGCGATTTCAGCATAAGAACGTGTTTGCCCGTACGGAATCTTGTTTAATTCTTCCCAGACACGTTTTTGAAAAGGCGATCCCAAAAGAAAAACGGGTGTTTTGAATTCGGTGAGTTTCCCTTTAAAATAGAGCTCAAGCTCGTTTTCAATCGATTTTATTGGTGGAGTACAGCCGGGGATAATCGCCGATTTAGTTCTTTCTCTTAGGCGTTCGATTTCGCGTTCCAAACCCCGACGTTCGACAAATTCCAACAAATAGAGAGCCTCCTCATTTGCTATGGCTAACATCGGACCTAGTGGAGAATCTAGCCAGGAAGCTTTTAAGATATTACCACCACCAAACCTGGTAGGTGCGGCTCCCATGATCCGCGAAAAAGCGTCTCTAAAACCACTGCTGGATTCATATCCGGTTGAAAGTTGTGCTTCAATCACTGATTCCCCTCCTCTAATTTGTTTCATTGCCAATCCCATGCGGCGTGCCCTTGCATACCCGACGAACGTCATCCCAAATCGTTTTTTAAATTGACGGCGTGCTGTTGAATCATCTACAGTCAATTCCTCAAAGTCTTTATCTTTCCATCGTTTTTCGAGCATGGTTCAAATAAAGGTAACACTTTTGGATGGCCATGATCACTTGAACGAAGAGGATTCTCAGTCAA
>JBAWVE010000094.1:0-8644 GCA_037147435.1 Parachlamydiaceae bacterium | reverse complement strand
TTCGTTCAGGTGATCTTGGCCATCCAAAAGTGTTACCTTCATTTGAACCATGCCATTAAATCGCACCCTTTTTTCTTTGTAATTTTGGGATCATTCCACTTCGTGGATAAACACTCACCATTACCTTTAAACCGTATCAGTTCCTAGCCGATCTTTCAGCCGTCTACGTTGTAATCCCAAGACAATTAATTTGTCGATCAAATCTTCAAGGGGTAAACCGTTGGCGGCGCACATTAGGTGGTAGAGACTTAAATTGGTGAAACCTGGAATGGGGTTAATCTCGTTCAGCCAGAACTTTCCATTAGTGTCCAAAAATGTATCCACGCGTGCAAGGCCGATACAACCGACTGTTTGATAGGCAGCCTTGACCAGGGCCATTCCCTCTGCTAACTGGTCTGCAGATAATTTTGCTATTGTTTCATATTCCGCAGGAGCTTTTTTAGGATTCAGCCCATATTTACTGTCATAATCATGAACGCGTCCATGCGTGAAGACTTCACCAGGAGGAAACACTGTAATTACGTCGTTGCCAAGGATGGAAAACTCAATCTCGCGAACACCTTCAAAACCATTTTCTACAACAAGCCGATCATCAAGCCGAAGGGCTTTTCTAATCGCCGGTTCCAGCTCTGAAGAATCGCACACCTTGAATACACCAATGGATGATCCCAAATGAACCGGCTTGACAAATAGAGGGTAGGTTAATTCCCTGTTAATCTTTTCACACAACTCTTCCTGCGAGACATCCCAGTCGTAGCGATTAAAACCAACGTATTTTGCCGTCGGAAGTCCGGCTTCCAAAGCAAGGCGTTTTGTGAGGATTTTATCCATGCATATAGCCGCAGAACGATGGTCGGGTCCGACATAGGCCTTACCTAAAATATCAAAGAACCCCTGCATTGTTCCGTCCTCCCCAAACGTCCCGTGGAGTGCTGGGAGGAGGATATCGCATTCGGACAATTTTTCCAGAACTTCAGGCGGGATTTTATTTGATGATTTAGGGCACTTTCCGTCATAACTGCAAGACCAAACCCCCTGCCGTGAAATATGAAATTGCTCTACTTCATAATACGCTTTCTTCAGAGCTGCAAAAATATTCTTCCCGGAGATGATCGATATATCATGCTCTACAGAGGCGCCGCCAGAGATCAGGCCTACCTTGATCTTGGGAGGTACTTTTAAATTTAAGGCTAATTTGTTTAGGACTTCGCCACTGATTTTAGTCACGTCACCGGCGCCAAGTGTGACAACGACGTCGTGTGGACGCACAATATGGCACAGACGTTCCGCAATATCGTCTCGTGAGGCATGCTCGCAGCGTGCTGATAAATCGGCTTTTATGTCTTCAATGATCCCTTCATGCGAGACACCGGGGATCGGTTTTTCTCTGGCAGCATAAATCTCAGTGACAAATAGGAGATCAGCCTGATCAAAAACTCCGCTATACTGTCCCATACAATCCTGAGTGCGCGTATAGCGGTGTGGTTGGTAGACGGCGATGAGGCGTCTTTCTCCAATGGCAGCTCTAATGGCCTCAAGAGTAGCCTTGAGTTCTGTGGGATGGTGGGCGTAGTCGTCAAGAAATAAAATCCCGTTCGCCTCCCCTTTCTTTTCGCAGCGACGCAAAACCCCTCCGAAGGAACAGAGAGCGGCACGGATGGCTATTTCATCCATGCCAAGGGACAAAGCCAGTCCAAAAACGGCAAGTGCATTCAGTGCGTTATGCTTCCCGGTTAGGGAAACTTCAATGTCTTTATATGTTAAACCATTAATGGTGGCATCGAAAGCAACGCACCAGCCGTTTTGACGGAAATTAGAGGCATGTAATTGACAATTTTTCCCGAAGCCATAACTGACCCCTTTCTTCAGTTGCAGCGCACGTAAAGACGCGTCATCTCCGCACCAAAAAAGATGTTTAGACGAGCGGACACGGTGGATAAAGTCACGGAAAGCCTCACTCAGGGCTTGTTCATTCTTATAGTGATCCATGTGGTCATTGTCAATATTCGTGACGATAGCGCCATAAGGTGTATAGTTCGCAAACGACCCGTCACTTTCGTCTGTTTCAGCAATAAAGTACTTCCCTGTCCCCTGTCCAGCGTTTGATGACAACTGGGGGACAATGCCTCCAATGGCATATGAAGGGGATAGCCCGCACTTTTCCAGAACCCAGGCAAGAAGAGAGGAGGTTGTTGTCTTACCATGTGTGCCAGCAACTGCCAGTCCTTGATAGCTCTCCATTAAATGTTGCAGGAGTTCCGAGCGGTGCAGAATGGGACATTTAAGATTCAGGGCGGCCTGGTATTCGGGGTTATCCGGCTTGATATCTGTGCTGTAAATGACAGTTGTTCCAGAGGCAACATAGTGCGCAGAGTGGCCGATAAAAATCGTGGCTCCTGCCTTGACAAGAGCATCAGTCACTGCGCTGGAAGCAATATCACTTCCGCTAACTTCAGCATTCTTATTCAGCATCAGCCTCGCCAGCCCGCTCATTCCGATGCCGCCAATTCCAATAAAATGACATTTCTTCACAGAATCACCTTCTTAATTAAAGAACACAGATCCTGCGTTCTTACTCGTTTTTTGTAGTCTGTAATAGCCGCACGCATCCTGATCAAAGCCGCCCCATTTTCACTAAAGAGCTCTAATAAATGGTACGCGAGGAATCTTTCGTTAAAAGCATCTTCCTTGATCATTTTCCCCGCTCCAACTGTTTTGACAATAAAATCAGCATTATACTCCTGATGGTTGTCCGCGGCCCTCGGATAAGGAACCAAAATCGCGGGCACCTCAAACTCAAACTGCTCTGCAATGGTTCCGGCTCCGGCGCGGCAGACTGCGAGGTCAGCTGCCTGCCAGGCAAGATCCATTCGCGTTTCATACGGTTTGACGCTGGCGATGATTCCTGCCTCTTTGTAAATTTTCTGTAGGGACTCGGCGGACGGGGCATCGCCGGCGATGTGGATGACCTGGATGGGAACCCTGTCGGACAAAAGCTTCAATGCTCCAAAGACTCGACTGTTGATTGCCTGAGCTCCTTGCGATCCACCAAAAATCAATAGTGTCGGAAAATCAGGACTGAGTCCAAAGTGACTGATTGCCTCCGCTTGAGAGGTTGCCCCCCGTTGGAATCCATGCCTCAGGGGCATTCCAACCTCCACGCAATTCCCTTTCAGGAGATCAGTTGTAGTGGGAAAATGGACTCCGACGGCGGCAGCCCAGGGAGCGAGTAATCGGTTGACTTTCCCTGGAATGCTGTTCGCCTCATGCAATACGATGGGTATAGAGTGCAGTTTGGCAGCAATCAATGGAGGAAAAGAGTAAAAGCTGCCGAAGCCGACGGCAACATCAGGCTTGAATTCGCGGATGATTGTGCGACTTTGCCAGATTCCCTGGCCGATATTCACACAGGCCGTCACAAGGGAAATAGGAGATTTGCGCGTAAAGGCTCCACAAGATACTGTAGAAGAATCAAACGCGTTGGAATCGAAATATCGATTATCTGATAAACCGCCCCCAACAAAAAGGATGCGGTTATCGGGACAGTCTTTGATCAGTTGCTGGGCCAAAGCTATGGCTGGGTAAATGTGACCCCCGGTCCCTCCGGTTGCAATCAAGATTTTTTTAGACATACTCCCTCCAAAGAAACGCTGAATAGTAATGATAACCCTGCAATATTCGCCATTAGAGAGCTTCCTCCCTGGCTAAATAGGGGCAGATTCAAACCGGTGCTGGGAAGCAGCCCGGAGACAACACCCAAATTGAGAAACGCCTGAAAAGAAATCAAAAAAGTCGCGCATGAGGCAAGGTAATAACCACCTATATCCCTGCATTGATAGGCAATATAAAATCCAAGGCTAGCGACAGTAAGGTACAGGGTCACTAAAGCCAGCATGCCGGCGAATCCAAATTCCTCACCGTAAATGGCTGCTATGTAGTCATTTTGAGCCTCTGGGAGATAACTCAATTTTTGCAGGCCATTGCCCGGCCCTTTCCCCCATAGTTGCCCTGACCCCGCAGCGATTTTTGCCTGATAGGGCTGATGTCCCCGTCCTTTAAGATCCAATTCGGGATGCATATAAACTTTAAGGCGTGCCGACACATAGTCGAGTTGTGAAGCAAAGGTGCCGACGACGAGCACAAAACCAAGAAGCGGCCATGCCCAGTAGCGAAAATGAATACGTGCCAGAAAAAATAAGACAACTAAAGTCATTGCGATCACTGCTGTTGTTCCGTTATTGGGTTCCACAAGGACCAGTAACATGGGTACAGAAACAAGGCCCACAAGCTTGATGAATTCGCGGAAGGTGAACGTCTCCGGAGTAAATAGCAGAAAGCGATGAATGAAGTAAGCGGGAATAAGATATTTGACAAACTCGGAAGGTTGGAACGAAAATCCGGCAAGGTTTAGCCAACGACGGGATCCATTGACTTCCCGTCCGATCCCCGGAAGCAATGTCAAGACGAGGAGAAAGGTAAAAAGAGCCAGAAGTGGGGCGCTATAGCGGAGCAAATTGCGGTAGCCCAGTTTAACAATTCCCCAAGCCATGACAAGACCTGTGATCGCATAGGCTATTTGTTTAAAGAGGGCCAAATGGGTATTTTTATCCAACTCTAAATCGATAATTTCTGCAGATGTTGTGCTAAAAATCATGACCAAACCTAATGCAAAGATTAAGCATGCTGCGATGAGTAGAAGGATGCGAGGAGGCCCCATTATTTCACACGAATTTTATCGCCGATTTTCATGTTGCGAGCACGCGCTTCATCCAGATTATTCATCTTCAAAAGGTCTTCAAACTTTACGTTGAACTGTTTTGCTATTTTCCATGGGTTATCCCCCTTCTTAACAATGTAGTATTGGACGGTAGACTGGGGTGTGGCTGCAGCCTGCTGTGGGACTGGTTTTGGCTGAGGAATAGGGGGTTGTTGCGGTGAGGCCTCGGCAATGGGGCTGGAATTTTTTATTTGTGGTTGCAGTTGTGTTTGAGAAACAGGAACGCGCAAGACCTGGCCTATAGAGAGATTTGCTGAAGTGAGATGATTAGCTTTCTTGATTGCATCGATTGTTGTTCCGTTACTACGCGCAATTTTTTCTAGGGCATCCCCCCTTTTAACTGTGATTTCAACATATTGAGTCTTGTCATATGTTGTGGTCACAGGTTGGGTTTCCGCAACCATAGGTCTGAGGGGTGTAGGTGGTTCGGGCGTTAATACAACATATCCTTCCTCATCGATGACGAGAGGTTGCGAGCGGTCTTCTTTCGCCAAATCATTCAAAAAGCTATCGACTTCATCATTAAGGTGTGTGGCTGACAGTGCAATCGGTACTGTCCGAGGCGCTGTAGGAGGCATTTCTCGATTCTCTACAAGAGATTTAACCATATCCGGTTGATCGATCACAACTTCATCATCGCTGTTGACTGCCAGCATGAACAGTAATGCCAAGAGGCTTGCATTGACCAGCAATGCTATAATTATTGTATCTCGTCGGCTCATATTTTCCTCTTATTAAAGTGCGTTGACAAGGCGCTGAAACTCACTGCCACGATGGGCATAGTCTTTAAACATATCATAACTGGAACATCCGGGCGAGAGCAATATTGTATCCCCTCTTTTTGCCATCCCTGCAGCATAGGCAACCGCTTCCTGCAGCGTGGTGAAAAGTTCGACAGGAAGATGTTGTCCCAAATCGCACAGGATTCTCTCTTTTGATTGCCCTAAAGCGCAGACACTTTTAACCTTACCATTAAAAGCCTGAACCCATGAGGTATAAGGAAAGCCCTTATCTACACCACCGGCAATCAAAATGATTTGACCATTTTCCAAGCTTAATGAGTCGACAGCGCGGATGACTGCATCAATATTTGTCCCTTTACTATCATTAATATAGGTGACCCCATTGATCATTCGCACGAATTCTATGCGATGGGCGGGTTTTTTGAAAGAAGACAATGCATTTAAAAAGTCTTCTGCAGTGATACTAGCTTCACTGCAAAGGGCATAGGATGCCAAAATATTTTCAACATCATGGGAGTGTTTGCCTTGATAGGGAGCCGGAAGGGTAAAACACTTAATCCCCTGTCGATAAACATGATGGGTGTCTGTCCACACGTAACAATCTGGATGATATCCATATGTCAATACAACTATGTTGCCAAAAAGTTTACGAAACTCCTGATAACACCTTTCTTCGACAAATAATTTGCGGCCTGATAGCAAACAATCACTGATTTTAATCTTCGCTACAGCATAGTCTTCCATCGACGAATAACGGTCTAGATGGTCGGGAGTAATATTCAGAATCACTGCAGCATCGGCAAAACGGCAAGAGAGCGTCTCCAGTTGAAAAGAACTCAGTTCGACAACGAAAACATCCGTTTTACACTCTATAGCCTCATCAAGGCCATCAGTGAGTGAAATGCCCACATTCCCCAAAGCTTTGGCTTTGATGCCGGAGCTGTTGAGAACATGCTCTGTCAGCAGCGTGACGGTCGTTTTACCATTTGTTCCGGTGATGGCCAAACAGGGGCGATTCATCTCGCGGCATGCGAGCTCGACTTCCCCGATCACCTCAATCCCCTGCGCGATCGCTTGCTGATAATACGGATGCGTGGGCGGGATGCCTGGAGACACAATGACGAGGTTGAACCTGGAAATATCTTGAAAGTCTTTTTCAGACACAAATGTCATTCCCGCCTGACACAGGAATCTCACAGCTTCATTCAGCTGCGGAAGATCAGCATTGCGGTCGACTCCGACGACGGAAAATCCCCTTCGCAATAGAAATCGCGCAGCGGACTGTCCGCTGATCCCCAGACCTAATATAAGCACGTTTTTTTCCATTCTAGCTCTCCCTCGCCAAAGAATGAGCTATCGGTTTAATTTCGTCAAGATCTGTCGCCGCATCCCGGCTGAGTTTTGATGGGGATCAGAAATGTCAAAGTTAAAATTAAGCTAGTGGTTTAAGGATGAAACAGGGGGATGGTTTTAAGATGAGCATTGATTACTTCGATAATTTTTTTATCGAGAGGAAAATCGTTGATGGATCGCCAGAGTTTTGCAAATGCTACTACTGTCTCGCGTGCTGTTTCTAGAACGATTTTTTCGGGCAAGTGTGATTTAGCGGCAAAACGCCTTAATTGATCCTCAGATAGAGAACTGAACGCTTTAGAGTCTGCAAAACTCAAGGCGAGTTGGTCGGCAGGTATGTAAGGGATCGTCGAGACAAAATCGTACGCCGGAGCTAGAGCAGCATTTTTTTTGTCTGGATAGATAAGAGACCAGTTTTTTAGGTGCATATCCCCATTGCCGATGAGGGCATTAAATATAAATCGCCGGATGAATTCAATGATTCCCTCTTCACCGACTTCTGCACTAATCACCTGTGCTATGTTTTGATAGCTTGCAGTCTGGTATTTCTTTTCTGGATAGACGCCGAAGATTTGCGCGAAGTCTTCAATATGAATCCCTTTCCCATCGGAGGATCTATCGAATCTCTTGGTAATAAAGGCATGGTTCGCGATATTTCCAACATTTTTTGGCAGGCCGTGAATTTGATCAATGGGGACTAGGGCTGTCTCAGGCACATTGATCCCAATATGCCTGGCCAATTCCATCATCACATACTCATTTTCAGGTACACCGGTGTAAACGGAAGAGGGGAGTTTGACAATCCACGCTCCACCCACACCATCAACTGGGATGGTCAATCCCCCCTCACGCTCCCAAACTGCGGAAAATTTGAGTTGAACACCCGCAAGAGAAAAACGTAAAACGGAGTCTTCTTTCGCACGACGGACAATTTCGTTGATCTCTTCATTTTTTTCAGTGCCCCAACGACTGCTGCTTGCAGGAAGAACTTTGAGAGCACCTGGTAAGTCTTTTCCTAATGCTGCCAAGAGATAGAATTCTCTTTGTTGATTGACATTTGCTTGCGAAGCCAGGTAATCCCGCATATGCCCTTCTGGCAAGAGGTTGGCGAAAAATGGAGGAAGCCGCGTCCTTGTCGATTTGATATCTGTGATTAAGTCTCCAAAAGTATCCCTAAATGAAAGGCTGAGAATGGGCCGTTGTGGATCGTCAATATATTCCTGGTTAAACGACAGCACATTCCTGTCTCCGGGTAAATTCGTTATCACACCAATGGCTTTTTCATACAAAAAAATATCAAGTACAGCGGGATCAGACATCATCTTCTTCCCCTTCGTTATCTTGTTCTAGATTGTATGCAGGTATCTGCTTTCGCGCTCCTTTCTTGGTTCCCTTTTTAAGCGTTTCAACAACTGGTACTAGGCTGCGAGGAATTAACACCAATTCTAAATCAAGCACCCGTGAAATTTCAATGAGACTTGAAACTTGAAGATCTACTATTCCATTTTCAATTTTTGAAAGATGACCTTGCGGAATGCCAGTTTTGGAACCGAGTGCTCGTTGGCTTATCCCTTTTTGTTGACGTGCTGCCTTTAGAGCAGCTGCAATGTATGCAATGGAGTCCAGCATTTTGATACGCATTCCTATATCAGTTGAGTCTAAATATATGTTAAAACACATCTTCATTTAATAAAAGAAAATTAAGAAGAGGAAAACCGGCATGGTTCAAATGAAGGTAACACTTTTGGATGGCCAAGATCACCTGAACGAA
>JBAWVE010000093.1:0-8676 GCA_037147435.1 Parachlamydiaceae bacterium | reverse complement strand
TTCAAATTGCTTAGGGAAGGAACATCTGCCTGCGCAATTCGAATGCGGAGATCGCGAAGGAAGCGAAGATAACGCGAAGATAACGCGAAGACAGTTTTTATTTATTGGAAGTGTTGACTCAAGACAAATCTTTTGATACCATTTTTGTTGCTCTTTTTGAAGGAAAATGACATACCTGCTTTTTAGGTGGCAGGCCGAAACGTTGTAAAATGGATTGTCACTTTTTCACCCCGCGCTTCCGCAAACCCCATCGTTAAAAGAGAGAACATGGTTTATTATTTTATTCTTATACCTGCTGTCATGGGAACTATTACCTGCAGCCTTTTGGGGCTCTATGCGTGGTATTTTCTCCGCATCAAAAAGGCTCGATTTCCGCAAAATTTTGGCCAAGAAGCAATTGGATCCATGACGCAAGAATTAATTAATACCCGCTTAAATGATGTTGTCGACATGTTTAAAATACAGATTCCTATGATTGGTATGTTTTTGAGCAGCGCTAAAGAAGAGTCGCTTAAAGAAAGTGCACGACAGGAGCTCTTCAAGCTTGTTCCCGAATTCCAACAGCATGTGATGCCTCGAGTGGTACACGCCTTATGGTTCAGGTACAAATACCGCCTGTTTGCCTTGGCCTTTCTTATCGGTTTCCTGCTGGGTGTGGTACAGTCATTCTTATTTTTTTATGAAGCCCGTAGCTTTTGAATAGCAAAATTGCTAGCAATAGTCAATTATTTTTTAGGGAACCGGATCGAGGCAACAATAGAAGAGCCCAAAGCAACGACGATGAATCCGAGGGTAATGCCAATAGGGATATGGATATAGGAAGCCAACAACATCTTGCATGCCACGAAAAGCAGGACGGCGGCAAGCCCGTACTTTAGCAGATGGAACAGAGACATCACACCCGAGAGGGCAAAATAGAGGGAGCGCAGGCCCAATATGGCGAAGATATTGGAAGTATAGATGATAAAGGGGTCCAATGTGATTGCCATGATGGCCGGGATGGAGTCAAGGGCGAAGATAACGTCAGTCGTCTCCACTATAATAAGCGTCACAAATAACGGTGTTGCGTACCACTGGTTTGCTTTTTTAGTAAAAAACCTGTCTCCATCATAGCTGTTTGAAATAGGCATGAATTTCTTGAGGATTTTGATCGCAAAATTATCCTCAGGATGGATTTTAGTATCTTGTTGTCGAAGCATACTGATGGCAGCATAAATCAGAAAGAGGCCAAACACATATAGAATCCAGTTGAATGAGTTAACCAAAGCAATGCCAAAGAATATAAAGAGGGCTCGCATGACGATAGCCCCAAGAACCCCCCAGAAGAGAACTTTGTGCTGGCAAGCCTTCGGCGTGTGAAAGTAGTCGAAAATCAGTAGAAAAACGAATAGATTATCAACACTCAGTGATTTTTCAATGAGATATCCCGCAAAAAAATTCAAAGCCCTTTCTTCGCCGTAGTAACTCCATATCCCTAGATTAAAAAGGAGGGCCAGGCACACCCAAAGGCAGCTTGTCATTAAGGCTCGCGAGATGGAAATCACGTGATTTCTTTTATTGGACATGAATAGGTCCAGAGCAAGCATAATTACGATAAATACATTAAATGCGATCCATACCCATAGTGGCACTACGGCAACTTCATTCATGAGATAAATCTTGGAAAGAAGGTTCGTAAGTGACTAGTTGCTTCATTTTTAGTGGATCGGCTATCCGGGTATATTGAAGGCTTGTCTCGTTGGGAATGGTTCCCTGCAGAAGGACGGCTAATCGATGCTTGTTTTCTTTGCCGATCATTTGCCCCGCTTTTTTGATAAAGTCTTCGTAAGAAAGATCTTCAAAGGCCTGGATCCGCTTGGCAATTCTATCGAAATCTCCATTGTAAGAAAAAGCCAGCTTGTATAACAGGGCGCCCATTTCAGTTGTGCTTTGCGGGGGCTGTCTCAACATGGTAATTAAGGCGTTTTTTATATTATTGAAGCGATCCGTTGTCACCTCTGTTTTGCTGATTTCCTGTAAAAAGCCTTCCAGAAATAGTTCAAAACGAGCAAGCAGATCGCGTCCATCATGGGAGTTTGATTGGACCCCAAAAAGATTAAAAAGATGCTGCTCGATGTCTTCCGCTTTGCTTATAACGATATAGCCTGTTTGCTGCTTTGTGCGCAAAGCAGTATAAAAGGGCTCTTGAATCGCCTGCATCAGGATCTGTTGAGCGGCTCGTGTGCTGAAACTGAACTCTTCAAGCTCGATTGCCAGGAGGAGTGCATTTCCTTGTACTTTGGATTTAACCTCCACGAAAAACGGTCCTTTATCATCGGGGAGCACAATCACTTCTTTTTTGTACTGCTGGGCTTTGGGGTAAGGAGAGCTAGCAAGCTCTTCGAGAAAACGGCTGACGAAATCTTTAACCTGAGATTCGGTTGTATTTCCGTAAATGATCCCTTCGACGTACGTATTTTCAAACAATTTATTCACAAAATTATCTAAATCATCAAAGGTTATTTTGCGGATGATTATCGCTTTTGTTTTCTCCAGAATATAATCTTTGTGTAGAAGACTGCGAAGTATCTCTAGATCTTGCATAATGGGCTTATCGAGAGAGGCATCCTGGTATTGCCTGAGCAAGGAATCTTTGTATGTTTTGAATTTTTGTTCCCGAGGGCGCAGCTTCTTAATTGTTCTAATGATATCAAAAAACAGTTCGTCAGCTTTGTCTGAGTACCCATCAATGGAAATTGATAGTCCGTTATCCGTTCGTTGAATAGCAAAATTAAGTCCGCCCATTGTAGCAGGGTAAGTGTATTCACTGAGGGCTTCTGTGACATATTTTACAAATAAATCTCCAAGCACTATTGTCGATGGAGAAGTTGTCTTGATAGCCGGAGTTTTAATTTCAAAAGTCCAGCTGACAGTCGGGATTGAATAGTAAGTGTCCTGGGCGAAGTAAATTTGCCCCTGGTCATTGTCGATGATGAGAGCGGGGTGAGGAACATAAGAAGCATTGTTGTCTTGAAGCTGTTGTGAATAGGAAATGAGGTTTACATTTTCCGGGATGTAGGGATTAGGTTCAGGAAGGTCAATTTGTGGATTCCGCGCGGCATTTCTCCACATATTCAGCGTATCATGAGGGACAGGGATGAGTGCATAGTTTGCTCCCAACCACTGTTCTTTTCTATCAGTAGGGACACCCGTCAGATTTTTTGGTGCGATCAGATCGAATATAGCATTTTCTGGTGTCAGAAATTTGAGCATCTCTTCGATTGCTTTAGGATCAAATTTTTGAATAATCAGCGTCTGTTCCGGGAATGTCGACATATCCTCTCTGGGAAGAATCATCGCTTCTTTCAAGATATGACCAAAAGCTTCTTCCCTTTCCTGATACTGATAATTCAGCAAAGCCATGGTTTGCATTTCGTCAAATAGATAACGGGGCACCTTATCAGCCTTCAGCCTGGCAATAGCTTCAAAGCAACGCAGGATAACAGTATTCACGTTTTTGACTCCGGCATCTGTCAAATTTATAGTGATGGAAAATAAAGTATCACGAGCACCGATGATTTCAGTACCTGCGCTGATTTCATCAGCCAATTTTTCCTTTTTCAATTGGGCTAGAAGGCTCTTTTTCCCTTCATGACCCAAGATATGGCCAATCACATCACCCGGTCTTGTATCGCGCATGTCAGCAAACTTTTGTGGAAGTTCCCAACAAATTGTCAACTGTCTCACATTTTTAATCGGTTCGATATAGATCATGTGCGCTTTCACATCGTCAGGGATAAAAGGAATATCCACACTGATGGGAGGAAGGTTATGGTTGGGAACAGAGGAAAAGTCTGCGATAACAAGCGATTGGATTTGTTCCAAAGGCAGGTTGGAAATAACCTCCAAACGCATTCTGTTGGCGCTGTAGTGTTGTTTATACCAGTTTTTGAGAGTTTCCTGAGAGACTTTCAATAGGGACTCCCGGTTTCCCATACTGAATGCGTGCATCGGATGCGCCGGATTGGCCAGTTCTTTTAAGACGAAGTATTCTCGAAAATCATCATTTTCAATGTTTTTAGCATATTCTTGATTGATCGCTTCCAGCTCCCTGTCAACCCCAGAAGGATTGAACAAAGGCTCTGTAAAAAAGCTAGAAAACCGATCTAGAGTTTCCGGAAAAGCGCTATTGTTAATCGAAAATATATAGCCTGTATAATCGTTGCTTGTAAACGCATTATATTGTCCGCCATGTTCTGACAGATAGCGGCTATACTCCGATTCGTCCGGATATTTTTTCGTTCCCAGAAAAAGCATATGCTCCAGAAAATGGGCAATCCCTGGGTATTCTACAGGATCTTCCCAACTGCCTGTTTGGACGACAAGTGCTGCGGAGGAGCTGTCAACTTTTGGGTCAGAAATCAGATACGCTTGCAGTCCATTTTCCAATTGTATTTTAGCGGTTTTTCTTCCCTCAAACTGCGGAGTAAGAATGGAAACAGTTGCTTTATTTTTGATTGGTGTTGCTGTTTCGCCGGCATGGAGGGCGCATGGCAAGCAGCACAAGGCATAGATTAGTAAATGATGTACTAAGTTTTTAAATATCATGAACGTATCCAGTGTTGCAACGCAGAGCGACCCATGGTGCGCGTGCTGCGTAAGGTAAGATTTTTATACGGTTCCTGTTCGTTGGATATGACTTTAACAGCATCTTCGATAAATAGTGATCCATTTGCGCTAAGAGGCGAGCAGCCAGCCTCAATCAATGTGTCAATGAGACTGACAATTTGGGCGCTGAATGCTATTTTTTCGAGGCTGTCATCAATAAATGATTCATAAGGAGGATCAGCGTAAATAAGATCAAATACTTTGCTGTTTTTTCCCTGTTTTGCAAAATACTTCAATGTGCTAAAAACATCCCCATAGATTACTTGAGTGGATTTTTCTACTTCCAAAGCGCGAATATTTGTTTGAATGCACCGAATGCTCTCTTTGCTATTATCCACAAACGTCGCCCATCCAGCCCCACGACTCAAAGCTTCCAATCCCATGGCACCAGATCCGGCGAACAGGTCGAGAAAATTTGCGTTTTCAATTTCTCCCTGGCAGATATTGAATAAAGCTTCTCGCAGACGTCCGGAAGTGGGTCTGGTTTTCTCCCCCTTGGGACTCGAAATTTTTCTGTTTTTATAAAGGCCTGAGAAAATATGCATATTAGTTGTTATCTGGTAGTGTCAGTCCTTCCGGTTGGTATAATTGCAAACCCATGATCTTCCATTCATTGCCCTCCATGAGGAAATCAAATTCGACAGGAACAGCCACACCTGTAGTAGAGATAAGATCCCCTTCGAAAGAAACAATTTCATCTTCGATATAAAAAGAACGATGCTGGAATAATTTATTTTGAGCGAGTGTTGGCTCACGTGCGACGAGGGTCTTAAAGTTATCCAGAGAGATATTTTTTTGGAACTGTTGGGAAGTGTAGTGGTTGTAGGCTGTGACTGTGTCCCCCTTGCGCAACGTGTCCAGAAAGTTGTTGATGATCTGGAGAAGGGCACCTTTATCCGCATGGACAATTTCTGCAGGTGTTTTATTTGAAGGTTGTGTGAGAGCTCCTTCTGCACTTCCTGTCAGCAGGATGACAACTGCAATGACAGCAATTAAAAATCTCATTGTTCTTCCAGTTGCGTACATAGTTAAGATCCCTCGTATGATCCATAATATCTAATTAAACTCTCCGCATTTCCATAGTGAGCCTTTTTAAGCTCTTCGTAAACGCGCAGCCCCTTAGCATTCAGTCCCTGCTGAAAGTACAGAATACCCAACTTATACAGGTTATCCTTATCCGTTGGCAAGAGTCTTTGAATGGTTTCGTATTCCATGATTTCTTCCATTGGCATTTGGAGATCATGATAGCTATAGGCTAATTGGCTGTGCACCCAGGGATCATCCGGAGCATATTCACTCAAAATTTTAAATTCTTCAATAGCCCGTTCAGCTGTGAATCGGAATTTTTCCTCAAATTGTTCGTTGTATTTCTCTTCGGGAATCCATCTGTCTTCATCATACCCCTCCATGGTTCTAGGATCGATGTATAAGCCGGAGAGCATGACATACGCATTGGCTAAAGCGGCATGAGCTTCAAGACTTGTCGGAGAGCTTTTAACGAGGCTGATGTGTTCGTTGACAGCTTCTCTCAACATACGTTCTTTCATGAAATGTGTGTCTTGCCAGTGCAGCCAACAGCTGAATCGTTCCATCCATGGCGCCATGAAGGCGAGCCAGGAGGGTGGTTTATAGTAATTATATTCTTTAGAATGTAACTTATTGGCAAACCGGCAACAGGCACTTGCCAGAGCATTGTAGTAGTCGACAGATCCCTCTGGAGAATTCACTAACCCTTTACATAAATTCATATACCGCTCTTTTATTGCCATAAACTGTTCTGGTTTTTTCGTCTGGAAATAAATGCGCAGGGTAAAATAAGCAAAGAATGTAAAGAAAACAACGGATAAACTCAGAGCCAAAATCAACGATTGCGCTAACAAAGCAAAAAACGTAGCTAGTGCCACCACCTCGGTTGCAAGGAGGAAAATGAAAAATAGATTGAATGCCGCATGCCGCTTCAGCACTTTGTCAAATTCTGAAAAAATAGGGTCGAACATCTTATTCAGACTGTCGTGCTGAGACGAAATACTATCAATTTTATTTGTCTGGTGTTCCAATGCGGAAAACGTTGTCATTTCTCAAGCCGGGTAAATCGTAAATAGAGGGGGTTGTAAAACCCGCTCATAGGTATCTTAATTAAAAATGTTGATTTAAGACAAATGATTCTGCTAACGTCAAGGTCTCTATTTGTTAAATGTTGTTCAAAGGTTTCCGCATGCCAACGTCCACACCCACTACAAAGCCGCATTATCGACGTATTCTTCTAAAACTCTCAGGAGAAATGCTGACAGACACTCAAACTTTTGGTATCCACCCCCGTGCCTGCCATACCCTTGCCAAAAGCATCAAAGCGATTCGTGATACCGGAGTGGAAATAGGAATCGTTATTGGCGGCGGCAACATTTTTCGTGGAAAAGATCTGGAGTCTATCGGCATTACCCGCTCTCCCGCAGATTTAATGGGAATGCTGGCGACATTGATCAATGGGACAGCCTTGCATGAGGCATTGGAGAATATCGGCTGTCCTACGAAGATACTGACAGCTTTGGAATGTCCCAAAGTTGCAGATCCTTATACCTGGCGCGCTGCCATGGAGATTCTAGCCTCAGGCTCTGTTGCGATTTTTGTGGGAGGAACTGGTAACCCGTATTTCACAACCGATACAGCAGCCGCTTTGCGCGCTGCTGAAATCCGGGCAGACATCCTCTTCAAGGCAACAAAGGTTGATGGCGTTTACTCCAAAGACCCATTAAAGTTCCCCGATGCAATGCGATACGACGTCTTAAGCTATTCCCAAATGCTCGACGAAAAACTTGGTGTGATGGATGCCACCGCCGTCGCCTTGTGCCGGGATAATAAAATTCCAATTATTGTCTTCAACATGCATAAATTAACATCAGAAAGTGCTTCAGAACTCTTACAAAAGCATTCAGGTTCACTGATTAGCGGTGAATGATATTTTTAATTAAGGAGCTATCATGAAAATAACAGACCAAACCAAGGCTAAAATGACAGTAGCCATGGAACATTTAAAGAACGAACTCAAAAGTATTCGGACAGGCAGAGCCAATCCCGCAATGCTGGATGGGGTCACCGTAGACATTTACGGCACCCTAATGCGTTTAAAGGAACTGGCATCCATTAATGCCCCTGAAGCTCGCATGCTGTTAGTCACCCCCTTCGACCGCAGCAATATCTCAGCGATATCCAAAGGGATCGAAAAAGCGAACATCGGCGTCATGCCAATCGTGGATGGGAACATGATACGCATCAAAATTGCCCAGATGGATGAGAATACACGCAAAGAAATGGCTAAAATTTGCCATAAAAAACGGGAAGAAGCAAAAGTCAGCATCCGCAATATCCGCCGCGATTCCAATGAAGTCGCACGCAAGATGAAAGCCGATGGAGATATGGCTGAGGACCTGATGAAGAAGATCGAAAAAGAAATCCAAGACCTGACAGATAAATTTTGCAGAGAGGCTGACGACCTTTCCGAAAAGAAAGAAAAAGAGGTCGCTACGATTTAATCTCTTGCAGGAAAATCCGGCAAGGTATAAGATGGTCGTTTTAAATCGTATTGCGCAGGCAGTATTTGGGGGTTTACGTCCCCATTTAGCCTTGTAAGGCCCCATCGTCTAGGCTGGTCTAGGACACCGGATTTTCATTCCGGTAACAGGGGTTCGAATCCCCTTGGGGTCAATATTAGAGTCTTTAGCTCAGTTGGTTAGAGCACCTCACTTTTAATGAGGGGGTCGATGGTTCGAGTCCATCAAGACTCATCTTCTTAAGCACTTAGGCTTAAGAAAGTTGAATCAATCTTAGTTTCAATGTATTTTTTGGTTTTCCGTTGAAAAACGGCCCGCGGAGTAAAAGCGGTGCACTAAAAAACAATCTATCCAGCTCCTCCAATCGCCAATCCTTAACATCAGAGGTTGGAGTCATGGCGTCAATATTCAAGAGAAAGTCAAAAGACGGCATGGTTCAAAATGGAACGAAAATGGGTAGCACAAAGTAATCAAAAATCTT
>JBAWVE010000092.1:0-8705 GCA_037147435.1 Parachlamydiaceae bacterium | reverse complement strand
ATCGAGATTGGTACCCGTAGCACCATAAAAATCCCTTATTTTGATGACATTGGGCTGTAGCGTGTCCCGGAGGGACTAGCAAAGCCTGGGACCCACCCAAATAAAATGTCGAGTCCCGGAGGGCCGACACAATTATGAATTGTCTAAAACGATGTTTTGAAAAATCTTGGGATCGTTCTAGTTCCGCTTCCTTCGCGATCTTGGCGTTAAACTGCGTTTCGCCCGAAAGTTTTGACCGAAACCTTTCTCTTCTGGTATTGTACTGCCGATGAACAGACTAATCCCTATATTACTTTCGCCTAGGTTACTTTCGCCTATACTATTTTCGATTCTCGTAATGATCACAACTGGGTGCGGTGGACCTCGTTACGTAGATTATTTTCCGTATGATGATAACGGCACTCCGAAGCCAAAGGTGGCATTGATCCCCCTTATCGATTCCTCTGAAAATGACCTTTCCTGGGATATTTCTGAAGAGATCTCTCAGGGGATTTACCGTACGATGATGGATAGCGGGTTGTTTTATGTTCCGACACCAGCCGAAATAGGACCTGCCTGGAAAAAAATTGATCAAGTGGACTTTTTTGGGGCTAGTTCCTCTTACCAACCTCTTGTCAATCAGTTCAAAAATACCGATTTTGTTGTCGTTTTCGATTTAATCGAGCATAAAATTTCACTCTCCCAGGACGAGGTTTCACCCCCTAAACGAATCACTCAGTGCTATGCACAGAACAGACAACTGGTAACGCGAGTCCGTATCAAAATCCTCGATATTCGCTGTGAAGTGCCAAAAATCATTCTCTTTGAGGTTTTTAAGACCTGCTATTCATTGACACCATCAAAATACGGTTTTGCTTGCGATGAAATTGCCTGGGGAAGCATAGGTTACACAAAAACACCATGCGGAATCGCCCATGACAGACTGATTCGCGGCCTGGCAGCGCGTCTTGAACAGGTTATATGGAGTGCAAAATAAACTATGGATACCTCTAATGTTTTTCTAGCTCAACGCCTTGTTATATTTGTATTTTCTTTATCGGTAGGGGCATTGATCTCATACATTGCCTGGAGAAAGGGATTTTACCGTTTAGAACCCTCAACAAATGCTTCCCCAATAAAGTTGAGCGATGTTGTGAAAATCTTTGTCCTTTTCCTGACTGTTGAGCTGGTAGTTGTTCCTTTTTTTTATACTTTTTGGAGCGCTTGGGAACAGGGTCTTTCATTTTTTTCAAAGGACCTTGATATCGATGCAAATGGACGAACCTGGTTGAATGTGTGGGGCGCTTTTTTTACGGCAGTCGCATTTGTGGTGTTTCTCCGCATAATGGACCCCCGCAAACGTGATGCTATTTTGGGATCCCAAGATTCGAAGAAAAGCATCCTAACAAAAATTGGATATTACCTCTTCGGCGCCGCCACATGGTTTATCGTGTATCCTTTGTTAATTGCTGCTGGCCAGTTGCTTGAAATCGTCGTGAATTACATTAATTCCAATCCACATGTCGACCAGATCGCAGTGAAACACCTTAAAGGGGTGCTTGATAATCCACAGCTTTTCTGGTTGATGGCAGCAACTGTTGTGTTCGTCATCCCGTTTATCGAAGAATTTCTGTTTAGGGGAGTGCTGCAGACATGGCTTAAAAATAAGATGAGTGTTGGCAAGGCTATCGCGCTAACTTCTGCCATTTTTGCCCTATTTCACTTCTCCCCAGACCAGAAAATAGAAAATATCGAATTGCTCGCCTCTCTTTTCTTCCTTTCATGCTACCTGGGGTTGCTGAAAGAAAAAAAACAATCGCTCTGGGCATCAATCGGACTGCATTCAACATTCAATGGTATTAGCGTCCTAATATTGTACGCTTCGTAAGAAACTAGTCAAAAAAAGATTAATCTGGTACGCTGCGAACATGCAAGAACAAATTGAAATACCCTCACTGGGTCAAACGAGTTTTTCCGAAGAGAGTGTATTAGGCATGGCAGCCCCCCAAGTGCCCTACAAAATTTTGTCAGTAGGTCGTTCAGACATAGGACTTGTTCGCCTAAATAATGAGGATGCCTGGGATGAACTACCCGCCATTGGTTTGTATATTTTGGCTGACGGAATGGGAGGCCACCAAGCCGGGGAAGTTGCCGCCAAAGAAACAATTGAAGCACTCTGCCGCATCATCAAAAGAAAATATTCATCGATTAAAAACGCCCCCATTGCTGAAGTGCGCGAACTGGTCCGTCAGGCAATTATTCACGTGAATAAGCTTATCTACAGACTGGGTCGCACAAAACCCGAACTGCGCGGAATGGGAACCACTTTGTGCT
Source organism: Parachlamydiaceae bacterium (assembly GCA_037147435.1). GTDB lineage: Bacteria > Chlamydiota > Chlamydiia > Chlamydiales > Parachlamydiaceae > JBAWVE01. The sequence goes on along the minus strand of JBAWVE010000092.1, from coordinate 6,392 downwards.
GCCTTCTCTTCCACCGAGAGGGAGTCGTTCTTGCCCATGTCGGAGATAGCCGCATCTACCGTCTTAGAGGATCAAAGTTAGAGCTATTAACAAGAGATCACTCCCTGCTTTGTCAACTCATCGATCTCGGTCAGTTGAATCCTCAGCAAGCTTCCGATTTTCTCTACAAAAATATTATTACAAAAGCCATCGGAACAGAGCCCAAAGTGGAGCCTACTGTGGACTCAAAACGGGTACTGCGAGGTGATCTCTTCCTAATGTGTTCCGATGGCCTCACAGATCCTCTCGCTTGCGAAGAAATCGCATCTATTCTAAAATCAACTACACCTTTAGAAATTACAGCAGAACAGCTGATCCATGGCGCACTCGAAAAAGGTGGCCGTGATAACATCACTGTTGTCCTTGCCTTTGTAGAACCCGGAACTTCAAAAAAATAATGTCCTATCTCGACAATAATGCCAGCACTCCACTTGATCCACGCATCACTGACTTCATCGCCCGCACCCTTCCCTCCCTTATAGGTAATCCGTCAAGTACCCACTCGTATGGACGCACCGTGCGCGCGCTGCTGTCCCATGCCAAAGATGCCGCCGCCTCAGTACTGCATGTTTCACCCCGTGAGCTAACATTCACCTCTGGCGGGACTGAAAGTGTGAATATGGGAATTCGTGGGCTTATCACAGCCCAAAAAAAAACAGGGCATATTATCACGTCGGCTGTAGAACACTCCTGCGTCATCGCCTGCTGCAAATTGCTGGAGACATGCGGCTTTACGGTCACTTACTTGCGGCCAGGAGCCTGGGGGGCAGTCACACCTGAGGCTGTCCAAGGCGCCATCCGTCCAGACACATGCCTCATCGCCCTCATGGCTGTAAATAATGAAACAGGAGTGAAAACAGATATCTCGTCTGTTGCCTCCATCGCCGAAAGACATCGAATCCCACTATTTGTCGATGCCGTTGCCCTCCTCGGAAAAGAAAAATTCGACATTACCAAGGGGGTGTCAGCCATGGCCTTCAGCGGACACAAAATCCACGCATTGCAAGGGGTAGGCCTCCTTTTTGTCCGATCCGGCGTTAAACTGCAGCCGCTCTTGGTCGGTGGAGAACACGAATCGGGCCGCCGCGCCGGAACGGAAAACGTCCTGGGTATCCTGACGATGGGTAAGGCTTTCGAATTTATAGCTACCGAGCTTCCAGAGTCCAGTGCATGGATGCTTGCCCGACGCCAGCAGTTTGAAGAGCGCCTTTCCTCCCTGATGCCGGACGTCCTCATTAATGGAGAGGGGCCTCGTACGGTCAATGTCAGTAATATCGCCTTTCCCGGAATCGATGGAGAAACTTTATTGATGCTGTTGGATCGCGCCTGCATCGCAGCAAGCCACGGCTCTGCATGCTCTTCCGGGGCTTTGGAGCCCTCACGAATCCTGCTGAATATGGATCTTCCCCCAGAGCGGGTTCGTTCCTCTATTCGCTTTTCCTTCAGCCGATTCACTACAGAAGCAGATATAGATCACGCATGTACAGTGATCGCACGGGAATGCAAAGCACTCCTTTAAAATCAAACAAAGGCGCGCAGCGTTTGGAGTGCGTGCGACTTGTCGCCGCTCTCATATCGCTCGACTTGTCGAGCTCACAGTTCCACCAGAGCTCTTTTAGAAAGGAGTTCTGGTGCATCTTCTATAGGCTCGACAAGTCGAGCTGTACAAAAGCGGCGACAAGTCGCGCGCACTCCCAATGCTTCGTACCTTTGCTTCATTCTAAAAAATTGTTGAGATAGAGATCGTTTTGATGTCCGTAAGCGTTGTCTCCTTCACTGTAAGCTCAAAGGGCGCGATAAAGATAGACTCCCCCTTTTCTGGATGGTGGCCCAGCCTATTAGAAATGATATCGGCTAAAGTCAATTCTGGATTGGGAGCAAGCGAGATACCATAATGCTGGTGGAATTCCCTGACTGTCATTTCGCCGGGAAATGTTTTTTCTATCAACATCAGATTAGTCAGTGGATTTTCCACAGATTTCACTGGGAACTTTGCATGTGCCAGAGATTTAAGGGCATTATCGGTAGATTCTAAAGCTGGTGCGCCTAAGGATTCTTTTTTATGAGCGCGTGAAATCTTTTCAAAAATTGCCTCTAAGACATCATCAAGAGTAACAATTCCAATGGCTTTTCCACTAGAGTTTAAGATGATGGCAACGGTTTCGCTATTTGTTCTGAATTGCTTAAGCACCTGCATAATCCCAGTTGTCTCTGTAACAAACCAAGGAGGTAAGGCTAAATCACGCACCCGTTTCGATCCGGCTGCACGCAGCGCCTCTCTAGGGAAAATGATTCCAATAATATTTGAACGGTGCCGGTGGTAAAGAGGGAGAAATAGCGCTCCGGTCTGATTGAGCACCTCCTCCATTTTATCGATTGTGGCATCAGAAGGCAGCAAAATAGCTGATTCAATCGGTTCCATCACTTGAGAAATCCGCTTGTCCCGCAAAGCAAAAATATTTTCTGCGATCGTGCTAAACTCATCGCTCTCACTGCTGCCGGAATCTTCACTTTGTTCCTCAAGGATTTTTAAAAGCTCTTCCTGGGTAAGATAGATATTGGCATCGTTCTGATTTCCCTGAAGAAGGAAATTTGCAATTTTGGAAATCCAGTCGATGATGATCAACAGGGGAGTCATTAGCATGGCAGAAGCATAGATAAGAGGGATACCCAGCCTAGCGACATGTTCCGGGTAGCGGCGGGCAGCAAACATAGGCGCAAGCTCGCCGAAAATAACGACCAGAGCCACTTGGGTTAGCGGGGCGAGATCAGGGCTGATACCTAGTGCTGCATAGCACTCCCTGGAGCATTCTGATCCTATGACCAGGGCAATGTTAACGCCGATCAAAGTCGTTCCAAATAGTCGCGAGGGATGTTGCAGAAGATCGTTTAGCCAAAGCATGCGTTTGGAACCCTTACTGGCATAGTATTGCAGGCGTACCTTATTGAAAGAGACGCAAGCCATTTCTAGCATGGAATAAAAAGCCAGGACGACGATCGACAGTAGGTTGAAAACAAGCCAGATGAGTGCATTATACTTCATAGATGCCGAATATATACTCTTTTTATCCTGTTTGGGTCGGAAGCCAATATATTGAACACAAAATTATCTAACTCAATCTTTGTTCCACTCTTGGGGATTTCCTGAAGTTTATCTGTTAACCACCCACCAACAGTCAGCATGTTGTGATCACTCGACAGATTAACACCAAAATATTCATTTAACGCTTCCAGCTCCATGCGGCCGCTCGCGATGATTTCCTTTGGACCAGATTTCGTGAATAAACTGCCCTGATCACGAAAGTCAGAAATTTCGCCAACAACTTCTTCTACGAGATCCTCCCTCGTGATCAACCCTGAAATAGAACCGTATTCATCGACGACAAGTGCAAGCTCCATATTTGCCTCATCAAAGCGTTTGATTAGGGAGCGTGCAGGGGTGTTTTCAGGGACATATAGAGGGCGGAGAAGGCACTCTTGAAGTTGCAGTCCATTATCTATGCTGTTGCGGTGTAAGAAAAACTGACGGGCGCTGATGATGCCAAGAATAGTATCCAGGGAGTTGTCACAGACCGGAAGACGGGTGCATTGCTGCTCAGTAAAGAGGTAAATAAGCTTTGTCAGCGGTTCATTGATATCGTAGTAAAGAATGTCTTCCCGCGGCCGCATCAGGGCTTTGACAGTGGCGTCTTGAAGATTTAAATACCCCCAAACCAGTTCAGCCTCATCTTCATGCAGAATGCCCCGCTCTTGAGAGGTTTTCATCACATGTTTTAATTCTTCTTTGGAAATACTCTCGTCCGGACGCAGATAAAAAAACATCGCCCGCGAAATGGGAACGGTGATGTTAACAACAAGCGAACGGAGAGGTCGGATGATATTTTGCAGAAAATTGATTGAAGGCGCCACCAGAAAAGAGATGCGCACATTATTCTGGAGACCAAAATTTTTCGGAATAATTTCGCCTAGAAACAACATCAAAAGAAAGGGGACTCCCACTTTTAATGCCCAGCTTGCTGCTTCACCAAACATATGTGAAGTGACGTTTTGAATGAGAATGTTCGCGAGGGTATTCAGCATGAATATAGTCACAATTAAATCACGAGGTCTGCTGACAAGTGAAGCGATCAAATGCTTCTCAGGGGAGGGACTGGTTTGATACGCCTTGATTTTGCTTGAAGAAAGGGAAAACAATGCCGTCTCAGATGCAGAAAAATAGCCGGAGCAAAAAAGCAGAAACAGTAAAAGAAATAAGAAGATCAAATTATTTACGCAACTCCCTCTTTACTTACGACGTCTTAGTTAAAATACACTTTAATTTTTCCTTCCGGAACTAACCCCATCTCTCTCATCAGTAACAACTCAATCCATGCAGGATCATTCTGACTGTCGATTTCCCGGGATAAACTTTCCTGGTGCTGTTGTGCCACTATCTTTTTTCTTTGCAATTCTTTGTACTGAATTTGAAGAAGCGCAAATGCGCTATCCTTTTTGGCCAGTCCCTGCTCATAGCCAAAGTAACAGCAAAGGACAAATAGCACAACCCACCATGAACGGACGATCATTTCTTCTAAATATTCGAACATTCTACTTTTGTTCCTTTCATGATGGCCCGCACCCCACTCCGGGGTGCAGGTAAACCTTCTCCGACACTACTTTAGCATTGCCTACAATTTTTTGCTTGAGAGAATTGCCAACTTACACTAAAAATATACTTCAATTCTTTATTTTTGCTGTTTCAATGCGGAAATACTGAAAAATTCGGGCACGGGTACGTTCACGAAATAGATGATACGAATACGCAAAAGGTCATTATGCTACGATTCATCCTCCTATTGTTTTTACTGCTTCTCTCCCCTTTTAATCATGCTGAAACTCAGAAATCCCTAGCGATTGTCACCTGCGGTGGATGGATCCAACCCTGGGATCCGGATTCCATTAAATCGGGAATTACCGGTTCCGAGGAGGCCGTTATCTATATGTCCCAAGAACTGGCAAAATTGGGGTATAAGGTCAGTGTTCTGGGAAATCCACCGGAAAATTCCCCCTACTCCCGTTCAGATGCGAACCCCCGTTATGTCTCGATAAATTCCTATGATGGCACAAAATTTGACATTGCCATATCTTGGCGTATGCCGAATATCGCCGGACAATTAAAGACGCATGCGCGTGCTGTCTACCTTTGGCCGCACGACAGTTGCCAATGCTATTTGAGTGCGGAGCAAATTAACGACTTTACAGGTGTATTGTGGCTTTCACAATGGCAGCGTCAACAGTGGATGTCCATCAATCTTCCCTTTGCTAAATTCGAGAAGATTTTTGGAAACGCAATTTTCCCTGAACAGTTCAAACCTGTTCATGACCGGACAAATCCCTACTCCTGCATTTATGGCTCCAATTATGGACTTGGATTGGAAGTTCTGCTTGATATCTGGCCGGATATCAAGAAACAATACCCACAAGCGACGTTGGATATCTACTACGGTTGGCAGCATTGGGGCATGTTATCCCCAGAAAAGGAAGCTAAAATGCGTACCCAAGTGGCTGCTCTTGCTGCATCAGGCGTCACCGACCACGGTTTAGTTGGGCACGAGGAATTGAATCGTGCTTACGAACAGGCTTCCTTCTGGACATATCCCTGTATTGGCAATGAGACTTTTTGTATTACAGCCATACGCGCTCAATTTGCCGGAGCCGTTCCCGTCATCATCGAGGGTTCATGTTTTAAAGAGACGGTGCGCCATGGGTACAAGTGCCAAACGGCCGGTGAATACCAGGCTACCCTAATTAAGGCCATGCAGGAGGCTGAAAAAATCACCCTGGCAGACAGACAAAAAATGGGCGATTTCATCCGCAAGGAATACACCTGGAAAATCATGGCCGAAAAATGGAAGCAACATTTCGACCAACAATAATGCAAGGGACACCAGGGACGCAAGGGACACCAGGGACGCAAGCGACACCAGGGACGCAGGCGACACCAGGGACAGACCGCAACTTTGCATGGGCGTGAGCTATTTTTACCCACGAAGTGGGTGGGGGAATGTAGCCCCAAAGGACATGATCTCGGAGAGAGTGAAAAAAAATTAAATCTGTTCTCATAATGCTATATGAGGAGTTTTTCTATACTTACTAAAGAAATTCGTTCAAGAAGTAGAGTGATCCTGGGACTAAAAAGAAAGAAGGGTGCGATTCAATTCTCTTTTTTGCTCTTTTTTCTCTCGTTCTGTAGCCCATACCAAGTGGAGCGAGCCTGCGAGCGGAATGCAGGTATGGGAAACGGAAAGAAACAAAACTAAACCAGGGACTGGTTCCTCTTTTTTGTTTTTCTACAAAGCAAAAAAGAGGAACCA
>JBAWVE010000091.1:0-8734 GCA_037147435.1 Parachlamydiaceae bacterium | reverse complement strand
CGATAGCTACAGGAATGATAGGACATCCTATTTCGTCGCGTATTTCCTGGAAAGGAAACGACTGTTTCAGTTTATCAATCTCCGCTATCAGGTCATCATTGTCAACAAAAATGCATACAGAGATACCCTTTGAAAGAAATTTTTTGACGACTGTCAAGCACACCACATTGTTTTCTAGAGGATCGATAGCAGGGATAAAGACGACCCTTAGCATGCGATAAAGCTTGTGGATCCAACGATGTTCGTGATCTTGCTCCTGCTGAATAAAGAACCTCATACGCCGTCTTTGAGCTCCAAGCAGCAGCAAGGTGTCATTCCACGCGGTATGACGGCAGATGTAAATGGCTGGGGTGTCATCAGGAATGTGTTCGACGCCGAGGATTTTTGTTTGGAAGTGAAGTTGAGAGAGCACCATGGCGAAGAAACGGGAGAAATAGTCAAAAAATTGATATCCGATGAGGCCTGTCACGCATAAAGTGAGCGTTCCGATGACGGTAAAACCCTTGTCTGCCTTTAGTCCCAGGATGTCCGAGATGAAAAATAACAATCCTGAAGCAAGCAAGACACCGAAAAAGCTCAGAAAATTTGTGGCGGCAACAATCCGTCCTCTTGATGTGCTAGGGCTAGTAATCTGAATGTAGGAGTCTAGCGGAATTTGGTACATTCCGCCAAAAAGTCCCAACAGGGTCACCAGGGGTAAAACAGCAAAAACATTGTTTGAAAATAAATCCAGGAGATAACAGCAAATAGCGACTCCGCAACCTGCTACGGGAACTAGTCCGAGTTCTACGGTTTTTCCGGAGACTTTTCCTGCGAGGATTGATCCTGATCCAATCCCCAACGCTGTCAGCAGAAAGAGGTACCCCCCCTGAACGTCGGAAAGATGCAGAGATTGCAAGGCAAAGGGAATCATATTAAGTTGAATGAAAGCTCCAAGGAAAAGGAAGAATGCGGACCCGAAAACGGCCATCAGAAGAGAAGGATAGTGCGATACTTCTTTCAATGTTGAAGTAATCTCAGCTAAAAATAAGACATTAAAGCGTTTGGAGGATCCTGATGGGGGGGTGTATTCAATAAAAAAGCTGGCTGCCATGGCGACAAAAGCGACGAGTGTGGAAAACAGTGCTGCGAAGATAAAGTGTCGATTCGTGATATCCAGGATGAAGGAGGCGCTGAACGTTCCCAAGATGATCGCAAGGAATGTGAATGATGTCATCATGCCATTTGCTTTGGAAATTTTATCGCTTGAGACAAGTTCCGGTAAAATTCCATACTTTGAAGGACCAAAAATTGCGCTAAGGGTTGCCATTAGGAAAAGGACGCAGTACGCGCCGAGTTTGCTTTCGTACTGGAATGCCAGCACTCCTAATGCCAAGGTGACAAATTCCAGGGTTTTAGTCAGGACGATGATGTTCCTCTTGCTGAATCTGTCGGCCATTGTCCCCGACGAAGCGGAAAAGAGAAGAAAAGGCAATACAAATATTGCGCCTGTTGTTGCCAAGATGCGATGGCTATTTTCCGTTCCTTCAATTTGAATGAAGAAGTAGATCACCAGCAGCTTATAAATATTGTCATTAAGGGCAGCAAGAAACTGAGTCAGGTTGAGATAGGTAAAAGATGACGGGCGCCAAAATGTAAATGACATCATGCCTTTGTGTTAATAATTCAGTCAACTCCCCAGTATGCCCGGTTGGTCGATTCAAAACAAGCTGGATTTTTCAGCCATGATTACCCCTATAGAGAGAACCTTCGGTCAATAAATAAAATAACAAGATGAGCAGGATAGAGAGGATAGGCAGGATACCTTCGGCTGACAACTTGTCTTTACATAAAAAAATAAAACCACAGGAGAAGTAAGGACAACTTGCCGGCCGATGGTATCCTGCCTATCCTCTCTATCCTGCTCATCTTGTTATTTTATTTATAGACTGAAGATCCTCCTTGTGTGGGGGATCATCGTCTATCCTGAAAACCTCTGACTGAAGAGGTGATCAAGGCCCGCGTATTGACAAAGAAAATCGTTTGTCATATCATTGTAATTACAGAAGAGGGGGGTCCTATGTTTGTTCCTGAATTCTATCATGAAGAGGGGGAAAATATGATCATTAAACAATTAACACAGAGCGGTAACAGCAAAGTAATTGTCATAGACAAGACGCTATTGCAAGCTGCGGGTTTGGATGAAAATGCTCTGTTTCAGGTCGTTATCAATCCAAATGGGGGAATGCTAATACAGTCCGTTCAGGCTACAAATGAAAATTTAATCAAATCAGCATTTAGAAAAGTCATGAAGAAAAATCATCATTTGCTTAAAAGATTGGCGGATAAATGATTTTTTTGATGGTGGAGCAAGTCATTGATTTTCATACTGAAATCATAAATGATTTGGGAGGTGCGCACGGAATTAGGGAGATGGGCCTTTTAATTTCAGCTATTGAGATGCCAAAAGCTTCTATGTTTGGAGAATTTTTACACGTCAGCATTTATGAAAAAGCGGCAGCTTATTTATACCATATTGTTTGCAATCATCCCTTTGTAGATGGAAACAAACGAAGTGGTTTGGTGGCAGCCTTAACTTTTTTAGAAGTAAATGGAGTAATACTGGAATTTGATGAAAATGAACTGGAAGAGTTAGTCGTTAAAGTCGCGGAAGGAAATGCAGAGAAACATGTCATCGCTGATTTTTTTCATAAAAACCACCCAATGTCTAAAGATTAAGAGTCAAATTGAACCAACTACACGCTCATTACAGTAACCGAATGGAAATGCTCTATCAGCTATTGAAAGAGCGTCTTTTTACGGACACACACCCTTTGACAAAAAGGATTGTGATTGTGCCGAGTCCCGCAATGAAGTCATGGCTGACGTTGCACATGGCGCGAGACCCCGATCTTGGTGTGGCAGCCGGCATTGACATCGGCTTTGTCGAGCCGATGCTGCAGAAACTCGTACAGGAACAGAAAGTTGAGGATGCCTCCGCTGTAAAAAATCAATGCATCCCTACTCCACTGGAGCTCGCTTTAGCCATTGAAACCGTCATCCACGCCTTAGTCCGAGAGCCCCGCACGGAACATTCCGACTGGCAGCCATTATTACAGTATCTTTGTGTTGAATCGACTGGAACGAAAAAGCTGTCAAAAAAACTATCTCGGCGCATTTTTTCTTTGGCGTCTACGCTGGCGCAATATTTCACTGAATACGGTGTTTATGGCGAAAAAATGATTGCTGAGTGGCCGCTTGACACCGATAGCCGGTGGCAAAAATTGCTGTGGGACAAAATCGAGAAAATATTTTCTGTGTGGAATTATCCCGTACGCCAATTGGCCTCTTCGCTGTTAAAAACCGATTTGAACTTAGAAGCAGCAGCTGAAGACGACTTGCACATCCATGTTTTCGGTCTGAGTTTTCTCCCTTCACTCTATCACAGATTCCTTCACAAAATCTCAAGGCACTATCCGGTACATTACTACGTGTTTTCTCCATGTCAAAAATTTTGGGGGGATCTTGTTTCTGACCGGGAGGGTGCTAAACTGAAAAAATATTGGGAGCGCCGCGGGGTGACATCGTCCAGTCAGGAAGCGCTGGATGAGTACTTACGCGATAACAATCCGTTACTTGCCAACTATGGTCGTCTGGGGCGGGAAACAGGCTTGCAGATTGATCATGGAGATCCCTATATTACAGAAGCGTATGTTCTTCCCGAATCTGTCGGGAAGCAAGCTTCATACGATGCGTTAATGACTGACGACATTATTCTTCAAAAATCAGACAAACACATGACACTGCTGGAAGTTGTCCAGTCCGACATCGTGCTGTTGAGGAATCCTGGACAGTCAGAGAAAATCGAACTATCCTCTTATGATGGCACGATCCAGATCCATGCCGCCCCGAAAAAGGTGCGTGAAGTTCAGGCTATTTACGATACCCTTGTCGCAATCATTGATCAACACAAGGACGACCCATCGCCGATCCTACCGGGTGATATCTTCGTCATGGCGCAAAACATCTCTGATTATGTTCCGTTTATTCGGAGCATTTTTGAGGCCTCGGAAAGTCAGCTGGCAATCCAACTGCTGGATTACAAAATCCCTGTGCAATATCCGCTGATTCGTGGGTATCTCCACCTCTTAAAATTAGCGACAGGGCGTTGGGAGGCATCGGAAATATTACAGCTTTTCGAGTACGAGGCGTTTAGAAATCGATTTCGGTTGTCGATCGATGATATTGTGACGATGAAGCAATGGATCAAAAATACAGCGATCTATTGGGGCGGAGATCATGCGCACCGTACAGAAATGATGGAGCGGGACTACTCTTCGGTTACGGAATCAGAGGTTTCTGAAGGAACATGGGAGAACGGATTCAGCCGGCTTTTGGAGGGACTTGTCATGGCCTCCGGTTCTGACGGGGAGGAATTTGCAAATGTTGATTCCATAGACGCTTCCCAAGGGCCGTTATTGGGGAAAATGATTGAAATCATCCGTTCGCTCCAAGTGGATTTAAAGCCCTTAACACATGTGACGTTGTCGTTAACCGAATGGACTGCTAATTTGAAATGTCTAGTGGAAACATATTTCTCACCGATCACAGAAAATGGACCTGATGAGGGGTTCAAGATTCTTTCGGGTTATCTGGATATTTTTGCATCGGCATCGGTTAGACTGCGTCAGGAAACATTCCTTTTTGATTCTATCTACCGCCATCTGGAGGATCATCTCCAAAAAGAAACGACCATCTACAGGGAAACAAGCCTCCAGTCCGTGCGTTTTTCTTCACTGCTTCCCATGCGCGCTGTTCCGGCAAGGGTTGTTGTCTTGATGGGAATGGGGGAAGGGGCCTTTCCACGGACAAGTCAAACTTCTGCAATGAATCTCCTGTTGAATAATCCACAAGCAGATTATTTTCCTGAAGCTGTCGATTTTGATCGGTATCTGTTTTTGGAGGCTTTATTATCTGCCCGGGACCATTTTGTGATGTCCTATGTTTCGCAAGAGCCCGGAGATACGAAAGAGGTGCTGCCTTCCATTCTCGTCAATGAGCTGTGCAACTATATTGATAAGGCTGCTATATTCACCGATTCATCGGAAATGCCATCAACCGCCTGCTGTTTCAGGCATCCGCTGGATAGTTTCCACTACTCATATTTTGACGGACATTCACCATCTAAAGCCTACTTCAAAAGTCGCTACCTGGCCGCTCTGTCGCATTACCACCCGGAAAAAAACGAAGAGCATTCGTTTATGACGCATTTCCCTCCTTGTGTTGACAAGGAAGGGCCCGTACCAACTGAGTCGGAAATCCACGTCGATTTAAAAGATCTGTTGGCTATGGCGAAAAATCCGCTAAAATCCTATTTGAACAAGACTCTTGGCATCTATCTTAAAAGGGAATCCGACCGCAAAATCAAAGACACGGAAGATCTCTTTCTATCCGACCTGCATGCGGCTATTATGCTGCGGGAAAGTCTGTCAAAATCGGAAAATGCTGCCCAGACAAGTATCGAAAGACGACTTCCTCAGGGGTCCTTCAAACCCGTCGGGCGTGATAGGCTCGCGCGTGAGAGGGAATCGCTAGTGGAAAACCTGAAACATTGTGGGGTTGATAAATCAGAACTTTTTTCCATGGAATTTAACGACCGTTATCCTGTGCCTGAATTCATCAACAACTGTTGGCGCCTTCCGCCGCTTGTCATCGATAGGGCTGAGTGGGGAAAGGTGAAAATTGTGGGGACAATCGAGACTGTATCGCCGCAGGGAATGATGATTTTTGCAGAGGATAATTTAAAAAAAGCTGTGGCACAGTGGCCTGCGGTCCTTGTTTTTACCTGTTTGGTTGGACGGTATAACCTCCCCATCCCTCCACAATTGATTTTTCTGAAGGGGGATCGGCCGATGTCACGAAAACTGGATTTCGAACATCCAGAGGCCCTTTTAGGTCGTTATCTCGATTATTATGTCAGTAGTATGGGTTCCCCATCCCCTTTGATGTCTGACTGGGTGGCATCGATCCTCAGCGGTGACATCGGGAAAATTCGTGGGGAGTTTGAAAAAGATTCTGAAAACGAATACCGTCAGCAATTCGACGAATACAAAAAATGGTTGGAGCGGACTGCTCCAGGAATCCTGCCCGAGCCTATCGCCCACTGGCAGCCCGTTGCACAACATCTTTTCCATGAGATGGCGTCGAAATGGTATCCCAACCGGAAAAAACATAGCGTATAGGCATGGTATAAACTAAGGGATTGTTTTGATCCACTCTTCGACCATTTTGGAGTATTCTTGGTTATATATAGTCTTTTTCTCTTTCATTAATGTGTTTGCGGCCTTTAGATATTCGTCATCACTCATGACTTCTGATTTCGAGCCATCTGTAGTACTCTCATTCCCTAAACTACTAAAAGACATTCTGTCATCTAAGTCACTCATTTCTTTGGTAAATTGCTCTTCAAACCCCTGCCAATTTTTTTTAAATTTATTTTCAGCTAATGTAAAACCAGGTTCCTTTTCGATAAATTTTCTTAAATCCTCAGAAGTTTCCAGTTGAACCCAACAAGTCTCTTGAACTTCTTTAATGACAGCTGGGATAATAATCCACTCTCTTTCTCCAATATCAGCGTGAGCCATATTTTCTGTTATTGATGTTAAGGATAAATCTCTCTTGAGTAGAGATTCATAGTATAGGTAAATTTCAACACCTTCATCGATGATTGTCCCTGTTTTATTTTGCTCTTCATTAATCAGGTCGCCGATAACTTCTCTAAGAGTTCTGGTTTTGACTGCCCCCGCAAGAATGTCTATTTTTTCTTTTAGAGGCACTTTCGAACCAAGCTTCTCTAATTTCAAGAACGCATACATGATATTTAAATTCATTGCTGAACGATCTTCACAACCCTCATTATTACTGATCATTAAATTAATAATTTTCTCTTTAAACGACCGATTCTTTCTGGCTGTTTTCAATATTTCATACGCAATTTCCGCAATTTTTAACGGTTGAGTTTCCATATCAATTGTTTGTGAAAGGCGATCTAACCAGTTGCTTATATTTTTTTTCTCTTCAGGAGAAAACGATGTAAGATTTAATTTTGATCGTCTTCCTCCTGCTGCGAATCGCCAAGCTTCTAGTTGATTGGATAGAAAATTAATTTTTTTATCTTGGCTCATTTTCATGATAGCAGTTGTGAGGTCTGTTCGGACCTTTGTGCCAGGAATATAGTCGTCTTTATAGGAATTGAGATGAAGATGAAGAAGTGAGCCTAGGCAGAGAGGGATGTGTGTTAATTCTGGGTTTTTTTTGAAATGAATGTACTTTAGCTTAGTTAAGAGTCGTAAGCTTACAGGCAAGGAAGTAAGCTTGTTGTCAGAAACAGAGAGAGAGAGAAGTGATTTAAGCTTGCCTATTTCTCGCGGTAATTTTTCTAACTTATTTTCTACCATAGAAAGCACCTCTAGACTTTCGATATTACAGATTTGTTCTGGAAATTCAGTGAAGTTGTTTTTTGAAAAATCAAGTGTTTTTAAAGAAGTCATTAGGTGCATTGTGTTTGGTAATTTTGTTAGCTTATTCCTTGACAAATTTAGTATTTCAAGCGTCGTTAAATTACTAAGTGATTCCTGTAAATTGCTCAAATTGTTTTTTTCTAACGATAGTTCTTTTAATTTTGTGAATTTTAGAATTTCTGTAGGAAACGATGAAAGTTTGTTTCCAGAAAGATTAATTCCCGTTACTTGATCATCTTCCAGACTGTCGAGTGGCGGAAAATCGCTATTTTCTAGTCCTAAATTAGAGAGATCTAACTTTACCTGGATTTCAGCTTCTTCTTCTCCTTCTGTGTTTGTCTGCAAAGAAGCAGCTCTTATGCGTTTAGCGGCTTCTGCACGATTTGCCCGCTCCAATTCGCAGCCTGGACCTCCCAAGGACTTTTTCTCCCAAACGTCTAATAAAGCCATTTTTGGGTCAGGAAATACAGTAACCACCCCTACCACTACTTTTGCGACAACCGTCTTAACACCAGAAGCTCTTCGTTCGAGATTTCGTGCGGAAGAACGAGCGGTGGTTGGTGGCGCCGGCCGAATGGGTGCTGTCGGCAATGAACTGGCTGATGGGTCCGCTCTAGAAAGAGGTCTAACTCGCAGTCTTAGTGAACGTCCCAATGGAGGTACTGGCACGTGCGTTATAGACGTTAAAACTGTTAGCGGTTCTAAACTAAGCCGTCGCCTTATAGAAGAAGCCCCCTCTACGGACCCTCTTATAGGGGGCAACCCCTCCGGTCTGTCAGAATTAATATTGCTTGTCATAATAATCCAATATTTTGTTTATTTTAAAATATATTAAATATATATATTCTTATTATATATTAAATGTGTTAAAAGATAAACAATATATAGTTAATTTATGTAATTATGAGTGGAGTATTTACGGGGAGTTTTTAAAAATTAAAATTCAGAATGATCAGACAAACGAATATTTACCATTTCATCACAAATATCTGAGTATGAGAGTTCTATACGAATTCAATACAAACCCATTTACGACCATCGAACCCCGGGGCTTTGACGCAGCCCAACCTATCAAAACTTAGGCCTTGATCACCTTCACAGTGAAAACTTTCGGTCAGAATTTTGCAGAATGGCTGCATTTGTGTGACGGCGTGTTGTGTGAGGGAGTTTTACAGGATATGCAGGATGTAGCGGCAGGATTTTATGGGGATGGGTTTTGAGGGATGGAAATTGGG
>JBAWVE010000090.1:0-8749 GCA_037147435.1 Parachlamydiaceae bacterium | reverse complement strand
ATTTCCTGTTGCCTAAGTAGAAATATGTCAAGAAAAAGATGTGGGTACAAGTATGTCTCCAGCCTGGGCTAAAAACTATCAACCCTTCGGGTTTAAACTGTACATTAGATACTCGTGTCCCTATTGACCCTTGTCTTGTCCTTCGCGTCCCTTGCATCATTTTTGTACTTATGGTAGACTTTGAGCTGAGAAATAAACCTTATTTTAGGCGGTGCTTTATGGGGACGACTTTACTTGTTATACTTGTCATTCTGGGCTTATTGGTGTTGTGGCTAATTGGGCTGTACAACAGACTTGTAGGACTGAAAAACCGTGTAAAAAATGCGTGGAGTCAAATCGATGTCCAATTGCAGCGACGCTACGACCTGATTCCTAATTTAGTCGAGACTGTTAAGGGGTACATGACCTATGAAAAAGGGACGTTAGAAGCTGTGATTACCGCTAGGAATCAAGCTGCTACAGCGCGCAAATCTATTGAGCAGACGGGCGGGCCCACAGGCGGATCCATCAAAGAACTTTTGGCGGCCGAATCCTCGTTGAAAGGCTCTTTAGGCAATTTATTTGCTTTGGCCGAGAATTATCCTCAATTAAAAGCTAGCGAACCGATGCAACGGTTACAGGAAGAACTAGGTTCTACTGAAAATAAAATTGCCTTTGCACGGCAGGCTTATAACGACCAAGTCATGACTTACAATACCGCACAGCAAGTATTTCCCGCAGTTCTGGTTGCAGGGACTTTTGGTCATCATCAGGCTGATCTGTACGAAGTCAATGACGCGGAAACACGCAAAGCCGTGAAAGTATCGTTTTAGTGCAGTTGTTTGCTTACGATGCCTTGTGCATAGGGATTAATTATGGCAATGGATTTTTGGGAAGCCCAGCGGCGTGCACGAAAGCGTACCGCATGGTGCATTTTTATTTTTATATTAATGACGGTCGCAGTGGCGATTGTTTCGGAATCCGCCATGCGTTATTTCGCCCAAGAAAATTATGACCCTCCGCTCCCCTATCTAGCCTTCACTTTTTTAGGTCTTACCTTCTTCGTGGCTTTGTTCCAATATGGACAATTCAAAGCTTTCGGTGGGGCCTATGTGGCCGAATCATTGGGTGGGTTGCGCATTGATCCGCAAAGGGCTACTCCGCAACAAAAGCAACTACTGAATATCGTCGAAGAGATAGCTGTTGCCTCATCACTCCCCGTTCCCCCCGTTTATCTGCTCCCAGCCAATGAAATCAACGCCTTTGCTGCGGGGTTAACTCCGCAGGATGCCGTGATTGCTGTCACTGTTGGAAGTCTTAATAAGTTGACGCGCGATGAACTGCAAGGTGTGATTGCGCATGAATTTGGCCATGTTTCCAATGCCGATATGACAATTAGTATGCGTATTGCGGCCATGGTGATGGGGTTTTTCTTTATTTTGACGATTGGATTGCGCATGTTGCGGGTTTCTGGAATGCGTAGCAGTCGGGACAGTAAAAAAGGTGGCAATCCGATTGCATTGGCGGCTCTTATTTTGGTGGCCGCTGGGGCCTTTACATGGCTTGCTGGATCGATTCTTAAGTGTATTATTAGCCGCGAGCGAGAGTATCTGGCCGACGCCTCTTCGGTCCAATTTACGCGCAATCCTCAAGGCATTGCCGGAGCCCTACGTAAGATTGCCGACGAGCAGGTTCACGACATGCCCAAGAGCGGCATGGCCTATTCCCACATGTATTTTGAAGACACATCCATGTTCAGTGCCCTATTTGCCACACACCCTCCTATTGAAAAACGTATTGCCGCAGTATTGGGCAAACCCCGCACTTGAGGGCCTTGATCACCCTATACTATTGCTTAGAACACTAAGGCTGTGCTAAAGTCTACCAAAAAGCTACTTATTTTGGAGAATAGCGCATGAACTTAAACATTGTTTTTGACATCGATGATGTCCTTACCTGCACCAGCGCAAAGGTCGCCGAGCGGGCCCTATTTTTCAAAAATAAAGGTGCCATCCTCACAGCTGTCAAAACTCATTATGTGTTTCCCGGGGTGATTGAATTCATGAAATTGCTTTTTCAGACTGAACACGTTAAAGTTTCATTTTTCAGCGCTGGCGCTAAACACCGAAATGATAAGTTTGTAGAAGAGCTGTTGACGCTTTCTTTGGGAGAGCTTAAATATAATGAAGTCAAACATCGAGTACGCATCTTATCGCATGAGGACTTGACCAGATCCAGCCCTCGGGAGTGCAGAAAGGCTTTTGATTTATTTGGAATTGAGCCCTGGGAAAATTCTCAAAAAGACATTTCAAAAGTCTTGGAAGAAGGAGATCTTCTTGAGAATGCCGTCTTAATAGATAATTCCGCTGAGAATGCAGCCTGTGGTCAAATCCAAAATCTTCTCTATGTGGCCCCAACCTCTATTACCAATTATCGTAAGTTACATCAAAAAATCGGGTTCTATAACCCTGATGGCTATAAGTATATGCGCTATAGAATGGTTGTAGGAACTAAGTATTTAAATAAAGAATCGGTAAAGAGAGGTGAATCGATTTTATTTGAAAAAATAAACGATATATTTAAATTATCTTTCATAAATAAAAAAACACTTGAATTGGAAACACTCGAACTCACTCCAGATATCCATAAAGAACTGATCCATAAATTGGAATCTTTATACCAAGAATCAAAGCCTATCGATCTTCACCCCATGGCTGCCATGTGTAGTGGATGCGTATCTCCCTACAACATTGAGGATACCCATGACGAACTACTGACTTTAACGACTTGTGTGGATTCGATCGAACAGGCGGCACCAGCGACTTTAGCTGCACCTCCTAAGGGATTGCAAAGAATTAACACTCTAGCTCCAGTTAAAGAGTCCCCAGAAGAAGAAGAGGACCAGGAACAGTTTCAATGCAGAATCACGAATGAAAGTTTAGTCGGAAGGATCCGCGAATTGGTGGATTCACACGACGGACAGACGAGAAAAATTTGTCGTAAAATTAACCGAATCTACTATGCAGCAGGTTTGTTATTTACAGCGATCGAATTTTCAAAATCTAATGGGAACTCGCTATCGGAATCTTTATTTGATATACAGTTTAACTTTAGAGAAAACAGTAAAACTTACGAATGCGATTTTGACAGACTGCACTACATCGATGAAATCTATGAGTTCGGTTTGGCGAAATTAAGGGAAGTCAATGCAAACCTTCAATTTACATCACCACACAACTACATGGAGTGTGTTCAGCTTCCGACATCTGATGAAGAATTTCTAGAACTTCAACGAACAGTCCAAAACGAATTTACTGATTGTAATGATGAGGATGATGTGGACGATGGTGACACCTTCATGTGGAGGTAGATAGTTATAAGTATTGCCCCTCAAGTTGTCGGTAGTTAACCTTTCCTGTTCCCATGACAGGGATTTCTTGGATTTTTGTCACTGTTGACACCCTGACTAAGTTGCTAAAGCCGGAATCTCTAAGGGCACTATTGACATCCTCCACATTGACATCAAAGCAACTGAACAGGAAAATTTTCGCTTTGTCATCTTGGCTCTCCTTTGCACAGATCGCGAATGAAGGCCCTTCTTCCTGAGTTGGCCACTTGTTTTGCACTGCCTTCTGTAACAGAGCATCCTCTATCGATGCCAAACTTACCATTTCTCCACCGATTTTGACAAACCTCTTCATGCGGCCTGAGATCGTCAGGTTCCCCTCTTCATCAAGGAAACCCAAATCACCAGTTTTGTACCAGCGTTCTCCATTAATCCTTGTGAATGGCGACGAAATACCAGGATTGAGATAGCCATTAAATATGTTTTCTCCCTTTGCTAGAATCAATCCACGTTGACCTAGCGGCATCGGAGCTTCCGTTTCCGGATGGACGATGCATAATTCAACGCCGGGAATAGCCTTGCCAACACCACCACGGTTGCCACCTATCGTTTTTAATGTCAGTACAGGAGCACATTCTGTGATCCCATATCCTTCAATGAGAAGATCGGGTTTATGATGCTGTTCCAACATTTGAAATAATTCCGGAGGGGCTTTTTCTGCTCCAGAGACGCATAAGCGCATCGATTTAACTTGTTCTGTGGTGGCGGCTTTTAAGATCCCTTTAACGAATATCGGCGCTCCTACCAAGATGGTCATATGCCAACGGCCAAAGCTGGAAGCCAGCTGCTTACCATCTGTGGGATCTGGGGAATAGAATACTCTGATACCTGATAAAAGCCCAAGGATCCCGCTAATAGCGAAGCCAAAAGAGTGAAATGGCGGCAAAATGCCAAACACAATATCATCTGTGAATATTTCCTGAGCCTGCAGTGATCCTCGCATGTTTGATAAAATATTTCGATGCGAAAGTGGCACTCCTTTTGGCATACTTTCCGTGCCGCTAGTGAATAGCAAAACAGCCTCATCCTCTTTGCTGATTTTATCTGCATGGAACATTTTTAGGATGGCACGAGTGCTGCGCTTTGATCGGATGTAAGCCCTGAGTTTGTCCACGATTGTTAGTTCTCTGATCACATCTTCAAGAAGCAGTAAGCGATCGTCAACACCATCCAGGTTGACGTTTTCCAATTTATCCAGGAAGGCCCACGAGCTAATAACGACCTGTACAGTGGATAAGCTGACAACCGATTCCAAATGGCGCGAACCAACGGTCCAGTTCACCATTAGAGGAATTTTCCCTGCAAGTTCACAGGCAAGGATGAGGAGATTTGCCGCGACGCTTGCAGGAAGCATGATCCCAATATATTTTCCTTCAATTTTCCTTATGTAGTCTGCAAGGAGGATTGTGCGTATTTTAAGCTGGGAAAACGTTTGAATTCCCACACGTCCATCAGCGCAAGCGATGGCATTTCCGGCGCGATTGCACTGATTCAGGAACACCTCTGCAATGGTGTCCCCAGGGGCGACCATTGCCCGTTTTTTAGGGACCGGCTTCAACCACCGGGATAAATCCCCTTTCTCCTCTTCTACTACACCTTCAATAGTGATTTGCCGGGAAGCGACGGCGAAAACTTTTGCAACAGTCGTTAGTGCATTTGCCGGAACCCCTGTGATATTAAACTCATCGTTTAAAAAAGTCACGAGATCGGCTGTGTCTAACGAGTCAAGACCAAGATCTGAAGCCAGCGACATAAACGGCGTAATCGCCGAAGGATCACACTCTTTGAGCTCGGCTAGTTTATTAATAATTTTCTCTCTTGTGTCTTGAGGAACGGATTCAATAGAAATTTCTCTATCGGGCGAGTCATCCCCCTCTTTTACCGGTATATACTGATCCCCCCACATGCTGTAAGAGACAAGCACCAGGGAGTCTCCCGGAAGTTTCTCTGTCTGAGGAATTAACCCATCGGGCTTGTTGTACCAGTTCTCCAGATATCTATTCATTTCGAGACGGGAGGAATTGCGGGGAAATGCTGCAGATGCCACTTCCAGCTCGACTATAAGTTCGCGCCGAGGAGTGAAGAAAATGAGGTTTTTCAGGATAATTTTTAACGAGCGGACAAAAGCCTCACCAAGTGAGGGCACAGGCTGCGTCAGGGCGCGGGAAAAACTGCTTCCCCACAACCCTTTAGTGCGCACAAGGACGACATTAGCTTCAGGAGCCTCGGTAAGAATTCGCTGAATGGCCGATGCGCCTCCAACAGCTTCATAGGCAGTGTGCTTGACTTTTCCAGCGGGATAGATTAAAAAGTTTTGTCCCTGCTTAAGGTTTTCAATCACTGTTTGAATCGTCCGTTCACTTTTCTTTCGCTTCAGACTATTGCTTGTGGTGACGAAATTGGGAATTGGCAATGCGTCCATAAAACGCATCAGACCATGAACCATGGGTGTATAGTACATATATTCAACGATCATTGGTCGGATGGGGAAGCGTGGCCAAACAGCAAGCGTGACAACAATAGGATCAATGAAATAGGCTGGATGATTAGGCATGAAAACGATGCCACCCGGGCGATTTAGTGCTTCGGGGGTAAGTTTGTCGAGTCCAACAACTTTAATGCGATAACGAAACATGAGCGCTAATTTGAGAGTGTAGGCAATGATGTACTCAACAATTGTTTTCACAAATACTCCTGTTAATTCGAAATCTAATACAGTGCTAGTCTAACACAATTTACCACCTATGGTCAACATGAAGAATCGAGTCAAACCTTTTATCATTGCCCACAGAGGAAACTCCGGCGAGGCACCGGAAAATACGGTTGCAGCCGTCGATTCTGCACTGAAGCTTGGGGTCGATTTCGTAGAAATCGATGTGCGCCTTTCCCAGGATGGGATCCCTGTTGTCATTCACGACCCCTCTCCAAAAAGGAGCGCTGGGACGCTGCACTCCCCGCTTATTCATAAATTGCCCTTTGTCGAAATTCGAAAAATTGATGTGGGGTCGAAGTTCGGGAAAGAATTCACAGGTGAAAAAATCCCGAGATTAAGTGAATTGCTCCATCTAAAATGGAACTCTACAGGGCTAATGATAGAAATCAAAGAAGCTCCCCAATCCCCTGCCGACATCATCAATGCGGTCTTTGCTGAAATTAATGCTATACACACGACGCTGCCTCAACTGATCATTGGGAGCTTTTCCCTCGAACTTTTTAATGAAGCCAAGCGACGGTTACACGAATTGAAACAGGAAGCAACCGTCATTGGAATCGTCGAAAAAAGACAATTGGTCGAACCGTTCGTCGAGGCTGGAGCCAAGCGAATCGCGCTATGGCATAAGCTCATTAAGCCAGATCTTGCTGTGTACTTAAATGAGCAGGATATTGAGATGTGGACATTTACTGTAGACGACATGGAGCTCGCTCACACTCTTGTTTCGATGGGGGTACGTGGAATTATTTCGAGTGTCCCGAGGCGAATTCTTTTAAAGTAGCATTCATTTCTTCAGGTAATTGCTTGCGGTTGTGGGATTCCTTAAAGATAATTTCAGTAACCTCGCGGACTGTATCTATTGCAAGGTATGCTTCATTTTCTTTTTCTTTTAATTCTTCTAACACGGACTGATAATTGTTTAATTCTACTACACTACCTGTTTTTATATTGTTTTCTCTCAAGCATTTTAATAGGTTAATTTCATTTACAATTTCGTCGTCTTCAGGGTGGTAAACAATAGTTTTAGTTCCTTTTATTCTATTCCAGGCATCAACACTGTCGTAATCCCAGCCTAGAAAAGATAAAGCTTTGACAACAATACCCGCCAAACTTGAACTGTTGCTCAATACGTAATGCACAGCTTTTCCCAACGAAGAAAAAGAGCGATCATTGCATACACTTACCCGATCATGCATTGTTGCCACCTGTGCTGCAATAGCTCCACCTAACGAATGTCCATATAGAAGAATTTTCTCTTCTGGTACCCCAAGCTCCTTATTCACATACTGAAATGTAGACTCGGCGTCCAACACTAACCCATCACATGAGGCGTGCCCCCCGCTCTGACCGACACCCCGGTAGTTAAATAAAAGAACGTTAAAGCCACGGTCGACAAAATCTCGTAAATTGTCGTGTTCACACCACATATTAATTGCACTTTCGCCGTTTGTAACCTTTAGACCTAATTCATATTTCAGTCCGGAATACTCATAGCAAGACTTATTCCCTCTAAGCAAAATGACTGTGGGGGCATTTTGTGGGACATTTTCGCCGTCTTTTCTACCAGGGATATGCATGGCATCGATCAACACATTATCAGGTGTTCTTAGAGTCAAAGGAGTCCCTTGAAAGTGTGTTAATAGATTAGCTCTACCTTCTGAAATTTTTTCATTGTCCTTAATATTTTGCGCAACCACGATATATTTCCCGGCTATTTTGTGCAATTGCCGATGAAGAAGCCGACAAAGGCCAATGGGAAATATAATTGTTGAAATGATGTTATAGGCGACTCTAATAGTAGGCTGCATCCTAGCCTTTCTCAATGAGTCGGGAATTTGTGCCTGAAAAATAATAGAAGCAGGATTTTTTTCCTGTGCCTTGCTGTTTTCTTGTAGTGGTGTCAGAGGATTCAATGGCTTTGAAGCATCATATATACTGCCTGGAAGAAATACCATACTTATCAACTCCTAGTATCAGGTTGTTAGGTGCGAATAGAGCTTTTCCCTGTAGAAGTGAAGTAGGAAGTCCTGCCAATAGAACTCCAGGTTGTCATGTGGCTGCCCTTCATCATTGATCTCATGAACATATTCAGTCAGTACCAATGCAGAAGTGTAAAGTGCTGACGATGTGTTTCCTGATGTTGCTACAATGGCCTCTGCAGTGCTCAACATCTTCAAAGCAAATGCTTTTGGGTTGTCCTCAGATGAGGGGTGAACGATCAGGCTGCTGTGTTTAATGCAACGGAGGATATCCAATATGACCAATGCGGTTTTTGCGTTTACATCATGGTTTGTAAGCACTTTGTCCACCAATATAAAAACCCCGCAATTTTTTATATCTGTCAGCTTCTCAAAAAATAAAGCTGTGGAATCCCTGTAGAGGGTTATCTGCGTTGGATGCAGTGCATCTTCAAGTTGAATCGTTGGGGCCTGCTGGAGATCGACACTATTTGCCATACGGATGGCTCCTGCTTCAGATGTTGATGATGAGTTTCGGGTGTAGAATAAAATAATTCCCTGATAAAGGCAAATTAAAATTTTAAGAATGGGTATTTATAGTGCGAAGATATGACGTATTCCTTAGAAAATGAGCGACTTTCAGGCATGGTTCAAATGAAGGTAACACTTTTGGATGGCCAAGATTACCTGAAC
>JBAWVE010000089.1:0-8767 GCA_037147435.1 Parachlamydiaceae bacterium | reverse complement strand
AAGATTTTTGATTACTTTGTGCTACCCATTTTAGTTCCATTTTGAACCATGCCTGGATTTTGACAGCAAACTCGAAGAACTTTTTGCTGTCACAACCAATCAGCAAGGGACAGGTTTTGGGATTGCCTGAATGAATGATAATCGCCCTTCAGTTGTCCTTGGCTACGCGGAAGCCTGTGTAAGCATCGGCATATTCGAGCGGTAGACCCAAGCGTTCCGTCACACGGACACCCTCAGCAAGGCTATCGTAGCAACCGCCTTTAACGACTTTGGAATATCCGCTTAGCGGACCCTGTGGATTGGTATCGCTCATGTTGGCGATATACCCCGCATCATACCAATCAGCCACCCATTCCCACACGTTACCGCTCATATCAAAGGCGCCATAGGGGCTTTTTGCCAAATGAGTGCGCTGCTGCTCGCTGTGATTAAGATTCAGCGGTAGAAGATTGACGCCATTATAAAACCCAACAGGTGTCGTTGCCACTTGAAAATTTTGAATGGGGGAATCGCTGATTTTGTAGTTAGCAAAAGTCCTATCGATCTGATCACTGCCGAAACCGTAGAGATATTTTTTGAGGGGTTTACCCAAAACCTCGGGCTCCATTCCGGCAGCTTTCTCCCACTCAGCTTCTGTCGGAAGGCGGCATTGATTATCCTGGCAATAAGCCACTGCACCCCGCCACGAGACATTGACAACTGGGTAGTTGTCTTTGCCAGCGACAGGTAAAAATTGAGGGGCGCCAATGCTTCGTTGGTGGATAAAAATCTGACTGTAAGGATCTGCTTCAAAAGTCTTGAAAATCAGATATCCCTGCATATCCATAACTTGCCCGCGCTGATCGGCCTCTGCGACATAGACAACTTTGCCGTTTTTAATGGCATCATTCAGCCACGTGGAGTACTGAGCATTTGTGACTTCATAAATCCCGATGGAAAAGGCAGCCAGATCTACCGTTTTTGCGGGAAGTTCATTGGTAGGATTACCGGAACTTACAGCTCCGATCATTGCCTTTCCGGCCGGGATATGTGCACTGATGATGGCAGAGTCGCAAAAAATAGGACTCTGTAACGACAAAAAAGAAACCGTTGTAAAAACTAACAGAAATAACTTGTTCATAACGACTGCCTCCGTACTAGGGTGTGGCAAACGCTAGAGACAAGCGTTTGTCACACCCCACCTATACACATCCTGCGTTATATAATCAACAACAGGTCATTCCTCACGAATCACCACGAGAATGTATCGATGACAACCCCTTCTGGCCCCACAGCCGTCACCGTCTGTTTTTCCTGTTCGACGACGACGAACAGAAAATGACGCGCAGAAGCGACATGGGACAAAAACCATTTCTGATCGAGACGGCGTGCACGGCGCGGCTTATCGACACCCCATCCACCATCGCCAACATAGATCACGCCGCTGCTATCGATCCGTCCGCCTTTAATGGGATGAGTGCGTTTGTACAAATGTTCGTGATTTTCAAATGCCGCCGTGAGATGGTAAGCATCAAAGGAAGGCACCCAAAATTTACGGATCTGCGTCGCAATCTCTTCTGTCAACCGATGCACTGCTGGATACGCCGGTACATGGTATAATGCGTACTTGTGCGGCACGTTTTTCCTGTCATGCAATGTTTTTGCCAACCACGCCGCCTGCTGCCCTCCAACGGGATGTGTATGACCACTATCCAACAGAAAAATACTCATGTAATTGCCAAAATCCAGGACGTTATATCCCTGTTCTCCGGGCATCGGAAAAAGAGCATAGAAAAAAGGAGCTTCTGCCGGTGTCTGACCGAAGCGTCCGCTGACATCGTGATTGCCAATGGCAGGAAGCATCGGGATCAGGCACCCGTCGGGAGTCACCATATCCTGCTTCCACGCCACAAGCCACGCCAACCAGCGATCAAATTTTTGTCCTACCCACACATCGACATAGGGGTGAACCCAGCGAGGAAGAAATCCGATCACGTTGGATGCGGCATAAGCGATATCCCCGCCAACTAAGGCAAATTGTGGATTGGTGAGCGCAGCCTGTTGATTTGTTTGGCGCAGCGTATCCAATCCATCATGAAACATATCGCCGCCTGCAACAAAGCGGATGGGCCGGTACAGGTCTGTCGGCATTGTCTGGAACTTATATGTCACTCCGTCTCTTCCGGTGCGAAAGAGGTAGTTTGTCCCAGGTTTCAGGTTTGTCAACTCGACCGAGTGGATGAAATATGGCGTCTCTTTAGGCAGCTGCGAATGGACTCCTTTAGCAGAACTCCACTCTGTCTTTCCCTGCTCCGTATATTCTACAACGTCATCGTTACGATCCAGAGCTGTAATCCAGCGGATGACCATGGTGCTTTCGGGATTGCGCACCCATGTCAAATACAATGCGACGGGATCGTAAGCCGCAGCAAAAAGTGAACACGTGAACAAACACCCGCACAGCAACAACGAAACAAAAAATGATTTTTTCATCCCTCCCCGCGTTTGCCAGCCAGCTTTGCGAGTTTTTCCAGCACGCGGTTATTGCGGGCGATAAATTCATTAAGCGATCCCGGATCCATCTCCCGTTGAGAGAGAAGGGACAATTCGTACGACTGCTTCACGAGATCCTGGGCAAGATCAGGATCGATCAGATCCAACTTCTGTATCGATTCCATTAGCGGATTATTCGTGTTGACAACGAAAGTATGAGCTTTCAACATCTTCATCTGATTCCCAGCCTCTTTCGGGTCCATCTGCATCAGATAATCGCGCATCCGTCTTTGACCTTCGTCGATGACAACGAATCCGGGAATAGCCTCAGAGGCCAGACTTTTAGCTTCCACAACAACTTTATCATCGCCCAATTTGCTGCGGACAAAATCAGCAAGATGTGAAGCTTCAGTTTTTCCTGAAGCATCCAGAATGATTTTTTCTTTATCTTTATCCAAAATGCTATCGTCAATGCCGGCATCGATTCTTTGAAAACGCACTGGAGACAACTTTCTTTCCAGAAATTGCATCAAATACTGATCTATAGGACTGTCAGCACAGAGAACTTCCACTCCCTTGCTGCGGTAGACATCAAGGAAATGACCGGCGTGGGAAGCATCTCGAGTATATAAAATCTTATCTTTTGTCTTTTCCCGATTGCGCTCCAGGTACTCTTCGACAGTCGTCCACTTGTCATCAGTATTTTTCCACACTAAGAAGTCTTTGGACCGGTCGTAAAATTTATCGTCTTCCAGGATTCCCAACTTAACGACCATAGACAGGTCATGCCAGCAATTCATGAACCGCTCATTTTCATTGCGGTACAAAGTCATTAAACTATCGGAAACCTTTTTCGATACATGGCTGCCCACCTGCCGAACAGTGCGGTCCATCTGCAGATAACTTCGCGAAACGTTCAAGGGGATATCTGGGCTGTCTATTACCCCGCGCAGCACCATCAGGTAGTTCGGGATCACATCTTTGCAGTTATCCGATACAAAAACACGGTTGCAGTAGAGTTGGACTGTATTCTTGTTCACATCATAATCACGCCGAATTTTCGGAAAATACAAAATACCTTTCAGATGGAATGGGTAGTCCACATTGAGATGCACCCAAAAGAGCGGGTCTTCTTCCATAGGATACAGATAGCGGTAGAATTCAAGATAATCGGCTGTTGTGCATTCGGATGCAGGCTTGATCCATAGCGGTGTTTGGCTGTTGATTAGAGTTTCGCCCAGATAGACAGGGTACTGTAAGAATGAACAGTAATGTTTGAGAATCCCCTGTAGACGGTGTTCTTCCAGATATTCATCACTTTCAGTATCGATGAATAAAGTGATTTCAGTCCCACGTGTTTCTCTTGTCCCTTTTTCAATTAGGTAATCGGAGGACCCATCGCATGACCAAAATACAGGCTCTGCCCCATCCTTATACGATAGGGTATTGATTTCCACTTTTTTTGCGACCATATAAGCAGAATAAAAACCCAGCCCGAAGTGGCCAATAAATTGATCTTTCTCTTCATTTGATTGATACTTGCCCAAAAATTCTTCGGCACCGGAAAAAGCAATCTGGGCAATATATTTTTCCACTTCCTCAGCATCCATACCAATGCCATTATCAATGAATTTCAGTGTCCGTTCTGTCTTGTTGATTTGCACTTCGATCTTGAACTCGTCATCGCGCGCACTGAGGAGCCCCCGATCGCGCAGGATTTTTACTTTGTGGATTGCGTCGCAGCTATTGGACACAAGTTCTCGAACAAAAATGTCCTTATCGGAATAGAGCCATCGCTTAATAATAGGTAAGATATTTTCACTGTGAATTTGCAAAGGGCGCTTCGTCATAAAACCTCAAAATAAATTATCGGGTAAAGGAGGGTACCAAGGAAGTTGCACAACTCCCTCTACTGAAAAACACCCTCAAAAAAGAATACCATTGTCCTCGCAAACCCCTATTTCTGTCAATTATTGAACACGCGTTGGGCCATGATCACCTGAACTAAGAGGATTTTCAGTCAAAAAAATAAAATAACAGGATTGGTAGGATAAGCAGGATTCCTTCGGCTGGCGAGTTGTCTTGACCTCGAAAAGTGAACAAGTGGAATAATTCGCTATACCTTGCTGCAGGGGTAAAGATTTATGATGACTTTGTGCTTTCAAAATTTCCTCAATTACGTACCCATGAAATTAATTTTGATAAAAATAAATTAGCACCTCATGTATAGTGGTCAAAAACTGGAGGTGTATAATGAAAAAACCAAAGATTTTAGCCTTTGCCGGAAGCACAAGAACAGACTCGTTTAATAAGAAACTTATTCAAATAGCTATCAACGGCGCTAAAAAAGCAGGAGCAGAAGTCACCTACATCGATCTGCGAGATTTTCCGCTCCCTTTATACGACGGCGATCTGGAAGCTGCCGAGGGATTACCGGAAAATGCAAAAAAACTGAAACGACTTTTCATCGAACACCAAGGACTCCTCATTGCCTCTCCCGAATATAACAGTTCCATATCAGGCGTGCTAAAAAACACCCTCGACTGGGTCTCCAGGCCTGCTCCAGGGGAGGGATTTCTGGCCTGTTTTAACAATAAAGTCGCGGGAATTATGAGTGCTTCTCTTGGAGAACTTGGCGGGCTCAGAGGTCTTGTTACACTACGTTCCATCTTGGGAAATATTAATGTCCTCGTCGTTCCCCAGCAAGTTTCGATTTCCAATGCCGGTTCAGCCTTTGAAAATAACACCACGCTAAAGGATGCCAAACGACAGGCATCTGTAGAGAGCATTGGGGAAGAAGTCACCAAACTTTTACTCCGTAATTTGAATTAAAACCATTAGGATCAATGATGAAACAATTTTATTTAATGACTTTGACAACTATTTTGCTCACTTCCACAGTATGCGCCGAAGATACAGTGCCGACACCACAGCCTATAGAGTCTGTAAAACAGCAAACAACCGATGAAATACATCCAGCAACAACACCCACACTGAAAGAGACAACGGGTGACGAAATACCTTCACCAGCAGCACCTATACTGAAAGATACCATGAAAGATGAAGTATCGCCTGCGGTACCGCCACAAACGACAGACGCCTTAAAAATTCAACTTACGGAAAAGTACTCCAACTCCGAAAAAAACTATGCCATCAGGTACCCCAACGAGTGGAAGCAAAATGATGTCCCCAAGCTTGATATCGTCCTATTTATCCCGCCAAAAGTTGGTGATAAAGATTCTTATGCCAGCATGAACGTGGTGTCTGAAAAAGTCGGACCAGAAATTTCTTTAAATCAATTTTACACCGAAAGTACAGCCAATCTTTCAAAATCTCTTAAAGATGTTCAAATAGAAAAAACTGGTGAATCTGATCTGAACGGAACAAGAGCCAAGTGGATCCTCTACACGCACGAAATGAAAAACATTAAATTCCGCGTTCTTCAATATTTCCTTGTTGCCGATGAAACAGTCTATCTATTGACGTTTAGCTCTTCAGAGACAACCTTCAACCAATACAAACAGGAATTTGAGGATGTTGCCAATACATTCCACCTCCTGTCACAGGAACAGCAGGAATCAAAGCCTTAAACTTAGTAGGCCGCCCAATAAGTTCTGATACCCTGCGGCTGCGTGAAAGCCCCGGGGTTCGAGGATTGTAAATGGGTTTGTATTGCCTCATACTAAACCATTTACAATCTTCGAACCGCGGGAGCTTTGACGCAGTCGCAGGGTGTCAAGACTTATTGGGCGGCCTACTAGGTTAAGCTTTGAGGAACATATTTTAACCATCGCCCTGTCTTGTACCGCCAAAAATAGATACCGAAATTGGCGATACTGTACAGGGCGATGACCATCCATGCAGCATCAGCCCCTTTCCCCCCCAATCCTACAAGAAAAAATACGGGCAACACATAGGCCACCCAATTGACAAACGTACTGACATAAAAAATAAACTTTGTGTCTCCAGAGGCTGTGAGATGACCGATGAGTATCCAACAGTAGCCGTCAAAAAGATAGAATAGACACATCCAAAAAATTGCCTGGCTTGCCATACCGTACAGAATAGGATTCTCTATCCATGCGGCTCCTTCAGTTGAGAAAAACAAACCCAAAAGCTGTTCCAGAAATAGCACCATGGTACCGACTAGCAGCAAAGAGAATAACGAGTGCTGAATCACTGCTGCCTTAAAAATTTTTGGAATGGATGTGTATGCTTTACCTCCAATCAGATTAGCCACAATCGCACCGACGCCTTTAGACTCGGCATCGACAATGAATCCAAAAAGCAGATAAAAACTCTGTACCAATGCAGCAATGGCCATTTGCTCGCTGCCCCCCATCATAACGATACGAAAAAAAGCAAAGTGCGCAAAAATTTCCACCATATGTCCGGTTCCGGCCGGAGCCCCAATTCGTAAGATATCAAGAAAATAGGTGCGATTGAACTTGAATGCACTTGTTCCATAGATCTTTCGGTAGCGTTTCGACAAAAAGCACCCAAGCAACAGCAACATTTGCAATGTCTGTGCCAGACCTGTTGCCAACCCGGCCCCTGTTACCCCCAATGCTGGAATGGAGCCTGCGCCAAAAATCAGGATGTACCCCGCAATCACATTAAAGCAGTTGGCTATCAGTGTGCACCAAGAGACAACTTTGACATTCCCAACGCCAATGAAAAAACCACTGCATGCCACTGCTGCGCACATAAAAGGGGAAAATCCCATTAACATTTGAAAATAGGCAGTCTCATGCTCTTCATTACCCGTGCGGTAAAAAACAATATCGGGAAGATAGAGGGCGACCAGCCACAAGGGAACAAAAAGCATGAACGCAAACCATATCGTTTGCCATACCGGTTTTCCAATCTCGCCCAGCTTTCCTTCTCCATGAAGACGCCCGACGAAAACTTCTGAAATCGCACAAATGGCCATTGGCACAACAAGAAATAAATAATACGCCATGCTAGCATTGGCTCCGGCTGCCAAAGCTGACGAAGAGTGCCACGAAAGAAGCACGCGGTCGACAAAAAGCATGATGCTATTAGACATCAAGCTAAGCATCAATGGCCATGACATCGCCCAAATTTCGCGCACAGAACCAATAGGGTACTTTGTCAATTGGTGTTGATGACGCATGATTTTCCAAATATTAAGGGCATCGCAATACTTGCCCTGGCGCGCAATGCCCTGATTGATTTTAAGAAATAGGGGGTTAAGATCCTAAGGTGAGTAGACCAAAACACGGTTAACTTTTCAATGTTTTATTTTAAACCCCAAAGAAGCTGAGAATTTTTTGTTATGTTCGAGAACTTGCAAATTATCTAACCACAGGGTGGTTAATAATTTGCAGTTTCTCAAACTGGTGAAAAGGACGCCAAAGCCCCAAAGGCTGAACTGGATGCTATTGAACCAACGCCCCTACTTTAAGCTAGGTGTGACTACAGTCGGCTGTACAACCGGGATGGGTGCTACACTGGGCGTTGCTGTAGGGGTGTAATAATAATTAGGATCGTAGTAATAACCAGGGTTAGCCCCCCAATCACCGCCGCCATTCCAGTAAGCGTGATGGAAGCCCCTTTCATTGTTCCCCCAGTGGTCACCATGATGATTACCATGGTGATGGCCATTGTGGTGCCCCCCATGATGCCCCCCATGGTGTCCGCCGCCATGCCCTCCTTTGGCGATCATGTCATTTTGAACGACTCCATCAGCCCCTAGGAGCATCATCATGGCACAAGTCAGGACAAAAACAAACGAGTACACAAAGAAATTTATTTTATGCATAATCCCACCATGTTTAGTTTAAAAACAAATTGGTATCTTGTTTTATGCACTTATCGTGCCAACTACGCAGGGATTATAAACTTGTGAGCAGCGACTCTATTTCACGGGCTAAAAATGGCACATTGCTTAATGAATAATTATGCCCATCCGGCACACCAATAAACACCTTATTTTTCTTCTGGCATGCCGGATCATCCAGCAGCGCCTTTGCTAATGATGCGTTTGCCGGTATGATTCCATCTCCGATAATTTTTGAAGACTCATTGAGTTCTTCGTACCCCCTCACCGCAGCAGTTTGAAGAATGATTTCCGGAGCTTTCAGTGTCTTTGAAACTCTTGCGGAATCCATGTTCCATCCAAAAAAGTCTAACAAAAATCCGAGGGGTTTGGCAGTCAGCATGGAGGCGGTTATTTTGAGGTTTGAAAACGTTCTGCTTTTAACAAAGACATATTTCACCTATGATCGCAAAATCCGGTTGGATTTTGCGATCATAGGGTTTATATTTATGC
>JBAWVE010000088.1:0-8788 GCA_037147435.1 Parachlamydiaceae bacterium | reverse complement strand
AAAAAAGCAAAAAAGAGAGACATTAAAGGCTCAGAAATAATCTCTGTTGTGTTACCCAAAATAGCCTTATTTTGAACCATGCCGAAAAAAGGGCAAAAAAGACGGTTGAATCGTACTTGATGTTGTTTTGAGAAACCTTGGGATCATTTGATTTCCTCGAGATCATGTCCTCTGAGCCCAAGGTATCCTGTTTACCCTACCCATCCTCCCTATCCTGTTATGTTATTTTTTTTACCGAAAGTTTTCACTGTGAAGGTGATCAAGGCCATTGAATCACCCCTCTATTTTTTTGACAATCCCGAACTCATGTTCTGTGAACCCGCGTTTACAAGTGATGAGGGATTGATCAATGTGAGGCTAATTCCAGCGTATCGATGTCGAGATTACAGATGAGCTTCAAGTTTTTGTTGATTTTTTCTATTTCCCAGTCCCACCAGGCAATTTTTTCTAAACGCTGGATGGTGTGTTCATCAAACCGCATCTTAACTACCTTGGCAGGGTTACCAGCTACAATCGAGTATGCAGGCACATCCTTAACAACTACAGCCCTAGCTGCGATGATAGCCCCATTGCCTATCGTTACACCATTTTTAATTAAAGAATCATACCCAAACCAAACATCATTCCCAACAACAATATCGCCCTTTACTGGCAAATCATAAATATTAAAAGCTTGTTCCCAACCATGTCCAAATATTGGAAAAGAATAGGTGCTTATAGCATCGAGCTTATGGTCACCTGTCATAATAAAACGTGTTTCTGCCGCGATTGCACAAAACTTTCCAATGATCAACTTGACTTTCGAAAAATCATAGTTGTACAAGACATTGTATTCTTCAAATCTATCCGGACCGTATCTACGATCATCAAAATAAGTGTAGTCTCCAACAATAATGTTTTTTGCTTTCACGAAAGGCTTTAGGAAAACAAGTTTATTATCATTCTTAATGGGATAAATGCCCATCGGATCCGGGCCGGTAATCGTCATATTTTTTCTCCTGCTTTGTAATTATTTAGGCGCCAAAGCCTGTGCGTTGTCAATTTTTTCTCAGCCTCTCCGCGGTTTTGTTAACCGCTGGGTGTGGCATTCTGATCTTCTCCAAAACACTTGATTTTAAGGGGGGTTACATAACGTTCCACTGTGTGATCTCTCTTTGAATTAGCGATTGGTAAGAAGTTTAAGAGTGCTCTTGAAGTTCCAAATAGATGCCCCCCCTTAAATATCTTTAAACGCGGCAATTTTACAGTATATAAAAAAAATTCGGTGCGGTAAGTGTAGTGATTTACCTTTATCTCATTTGTGGTCGGATGATGAACGTAGGAATTTTTAGGATGGGTACCCCAATGTGGGTTATCAATAGAATCTGTCAGTTGCGTTTGGTAAATGGATTTCCCCCAAGCTTCACTTGTTGTATTGCCATCAGGAGCTCTGAAAATCAGTTTATCAATAAGCAATTGTCCGTATTTTAAATTCCTCACCTTGGAAGTTCCAAAAAGTTGCCATTTGACATAGATAGAAGCAGCCTGCTTGTAATTCTCTAAATACTCTTTTAAGCTGGCAGATTCAAGTGGATTAATGAATTCATCAGTGTCAATGATCGCTAACCACTTTGAAGTACCTTTTGCCAGGGCTAATGTATGGTTATACATGTAGTTTTGATCCCGGTTTGACCAATCCTGTTTTGGGAAATCAAACAATTCAATTGTTCCATTTCTGATGTAAGGAAGCAGAACCTCCAGGTAATGATCTTGACTGCAATTATTATACAAATAAAAATGATCCACACCTATAAGCAGGTGGAATTCAATCCATTCTTTCAACCAAGAGGCTTCATCCCTAAAAACACAGCCTACCGAAATTTCATTGGGCGTGACCTGTTCTATGTTTTCCGGATGAGAAATAAATAATTCTTCATAAGGGAGTGGTGGATAACTTAATAAATGAACACAAGCAAGACACAGAAAAAAACTTGCTAAAACCGTAAACCTTTTCATTTTTTTACCTTCGATGTTTTTTCGTTCAGGTGAGGAATTCTAATTCACACTCTAATTTCATCACAACGGAAAATATGCTTATCAATTATTAAATTATTTAAAGATATTTACCGAATTCGAAGTCTGTTTTCTCAGCCATTTTTCACAGGAGAGTGCAGTCAACACATGATCTTCCCAGCGGTTGTTAATTCTGAGATAGTCTTTTGCATACCCTTCAATATCAAATCCCAGTCGCTGCAACAGTTTCGCACTCCTAGCGTTGACAGGCATGTAATTGGACATGATCCGATGAAGGTGCAACTCTTTAAAGATGTAAGAAATCAAAGATTCTAAAGCTTCAAACATCAATCCCTGGCCCTCATATTCTTGATCAATTTTATAACCCAGATAACACGCTTGGAAGGCTCCTCGGAATATTTGAGTAAAATTGCACATTCCAATTAGGGAGGAGGGATGGTCTTTAGGAAAAAGAAAAAATCGTGCAGAACGCCCTTCATCACACTCTTTTTTCCATGCAGTCAAAGATAGATGATAATCCACATCCATTTCACGCGGTGATTCCCATTGCGCTAAGTGCGCTTGATTGCGTTTTTCGAACTCTTTTAGCACAACAGCATCTTCCATTTGTGGAGCGCGTAAAATAAGGCGTGGAGTCAAAATTTGAGTTTTCATGGATCAATCCTTAATGTATAAGTTTTAGGAGCGCGGAGCATTTGGAATGCGCGCGAGTTATCGAGCCTCTCTGTTGTAAAGCGGCTTGACTTTGTGCCATACTTGTACCCACATCATTTTCTTTGACAATCCAGGACTTATGTTCTGTGAGCCCGATTTGACGAGTGATGAGGGATTGATCAATGTGAAGCTAATTCTAGTTTATCGAGGTCGAGATTACAGATAAGTTTCAAGTTTTTGTTAATTTTTTCTATTACCCAGTCCCACCAGGCAATTTTTTCTAAACGTTGGATGGTGTGTTCATCAAACCGCATCTTAACCACCTTGGCCGGGTTACCAGCTACAACCGAGTATGCAGGCACATCTTTAACAACTACAGCCCTGGCTGCAATGATAGCCCCATTGCCTATCGTTACACCATTTTTAATTAAAGAATCATACCCAAACCAAACATCATTCCCAACAACAATATCGCCCTTTACTGGCAAATCATAAATATTAAAAGCTTGTTCCCAACCATGTCCAAATATTGGAAAAGAATAGGTGCTTATAGCATCGAGCTTATGGTCACCTGTCATAATAAAACGTGTTTCTGCCGCGATTGCACAAAACTTTCCAATGATCAACTTGACTTTCGAAAAATCATAGTTGTACAAGACATTGTATTCTTCAAATCTATCCGGACCGTATCTACGATCATCAAAATAAGTGTAGTCTCCAACAATAATGTTTTTTGCTTTCACGAAGGGCTTAAGGAAAACAAGTTTATTATCATTCTTAAGTGGATAAATGCCCATCGGATCCGGACCGGTAATCGTCATATTTTTTTCTCCTGCTTTGTAATTATTTAGATGTCAAAGCCCGTGCGTTAACGAATTTTTCTAAATTTCCTGGGATTTATTAACTCATTCGTGGATTTTAATACGATTTAGAGATATTTTCAATCTAGAATTTAAATTGGAGTCTCAGGTGTCGCCCCGGATTAAAAAATTTCTTTCGTACTACAAACCGTACTGGGGATTATTATGTGCAGACATGAGCTGTGCGCTTGTCGTATCGGCCATTACACTAGCGCTTCCGTTGTGCATAAGATATATCACCAAATATTTGCTGGAAACCGATTCTCCAGACGCTCTCAGTCAAATTTACATGATGGGCGGTGTCATGTTTGCTTTAGTTATTCTTTACACAGCCTGTCACACATTTATCGATTATCAGGGGCATATGATGGGTGCGCTGATGGAAAGAGACATGCGCAGTGAATTATTCGAGCATTACCAAAAATTATCTTTCAAATTTTATGATGACCACAGAACAGGTCAGTTAATGACTCGAATTTCAAACGATTCGTTTGATCTATCTGAATTATACCATCATGGTCCAGAAGACATTGTTATCTCGCTACTTAATTTTATCGGCGCATTCATCATCTTAATCAATATCAATGCAAATCTCGCCATCATCGCACTTCTGTTTTTACCCCTCATGGGCCTGTACGGGTATTATTTTAGTAAGAGAATGCACACGGCATTAAGAAAGAGTAAGGATAGAATCGGTGATATTAATGCGCAAGTTGAAGATACACTTTCAGGAATTCGAGTAGTCCAGTCATTTACGAATGAGGAAATTGAAAAGTCCAAATTTGCTTACGAAAATAATCGGTTTGTCGCAAGCAGGCGAGAGGGGTACAAAAGTGAGGCTTATTTTTACGAAGGTCTTATTACACTCACGCAGCTCATGACCGTTACCGTTGTCATTTTTGGTGCAGCCACTATCGTCAAAGGGTCATTAGATCTAGCCGATTTACTCACATTTTTACTTTATATTGGTATTCTCATTGAACCGATCCAGAGACTCGGTAATTTTACCAGATTATATCAGGAAGGAATTACTGGTTTTGAACGATTCATGGAAATTTTAGAGGTAGAGCCAGATATAAAAGACTCCCCGGATGCCTTTGAAGTTACCGCTGTCCAGGGAAACATCGAATTTAAAAATGTGAGTTTTAAATATAAAGAAGGCTATGACCATGTCTTAAGGCATATTTCACTGAACATAAAAGTCGGAGAATATATTGCCTTGGTTGGACCATCAGGAGCGGGGAAGACAACACTATGTTCCCTGATTCCTCGATTTTACGAAGTCACAGAAGGGGAAATACTGCTTGATGGCAGGAATATTAACCATATTACTGTGCGCTCCCTAAGAAAAAATATTGGTGTTGTCCAGCAAGACGTTTATCTATTTTCAGGTACCGTTGCAGACAATATCCGCTATGGTAAACTTAACGCCAGCGAGGCGGAAATCGTCGCAGCAGCCAAGAAGGCAAATGCACATGATTTTATTATGTCATTGCCGCATGGTTACGCGACGGATGTCGGGCAACGTGGTGTCAAATTATCCGGCGGCCAAAAACAGAGACTGAGTATCGCACGCGTTTTCCTAAAAAATCCCCCTATTATCATTTTTGATGAGGCAACAAGCGCGTTGGATAATGAAAGTGAAAAGGCTGTGCAAGAGTCACTGGAGAGGCTAACAGTCAACCGTACAACGATTGTCATCGCCCATCGTCTGTCAACCATCAGGCATGCACAAAGAATTCTTGTGTTAACCGATAACGGGATTGAAGAACAGGGAACACATCATGA
Organism: Parachlamydiaceae bacterium; assembly: GCA_037147435.1. Lineage (GTDB taxonomy): Bacteria > Chlamydiota > Chlamydiia > Chlamydiales > Parachlamydiaceae > JBAWVE01. The sequence continues at coordinate 3,473 of JBAWVE010000088.1, read as the reverse complement.
GTTGATAGCCTTGAATGGCACCTATGCAACTTTATACTTTATGCAATTAAAAATGTAATTCAACCGGATTGGGATCATTTGATTTCCTCATGATCATGTCCTCTGAGCCCTGGGTTAAAGCCCTCGAATTTTAAACGAATTTACATGATCTTAACAATCGTTTGACACAATAACGATAAACAAACAATTTATTCATGAGGTTTTATGGATTATATTAGAAATAGTTTTCCAAGAATGAGCAATTTTGCAGATATTTTTGTTAACAACGTTGCTGAGTGCGGAGCTCTTGGTGCGGCTTCTGGAGGCATGGTGGGTGCTTCTGTAGGTGCTGTAACCTCTTTTTTCTACTCTTGCATGTATCAAAAGACTTGTTGTCATGACGATGACACTAATGGATCCATCTTATTTGGGATTGCAGCTGGTGGAGCTATTGGAGTGGTTGCTGGTGGAGCTGTTGGACTGGTTGTTGGTAGAGCTGTTAGACTTCTTACCAGCCCCATCGCTGTAGCCGCTCGACGAGTTTTTCCTGGACTCTCTACAATACCAAATGAAGCAACACCGGGTGACAACCTTTCTGCAATCGAGAAGTGTCGTTCATTTACCCAAGAGACGTTACTACAAGAAGCAGAAAGACAATTTCAGGATCACCCATTTAAAAATGAAATTCTTGAAGAAATCACATGCGTACTACCAAAGGTTAGAGAGCATTATCGTATTACACTCGGAAGGACGCCTCAATTTAATTCTGAAGTGAAACAAAAAAAATATGAAGCTATTGAAAATGCTGTAAATTCGTTTTTCGATCGTGATGATCTCTTCATGGGTCTTGATATATTTCACCTAGGTGGATGTATTTTACCGAAACACCAATCGGAACTTCAGTCAAGACAGCTAGCTCAGCAGGGGGAAGACAGTCCTTTAATAAACCGTGCCGGTTATAGACCAGCTGTTGAACCTACAATTGATCCCCGTTCTGAAGAGATTAGCAAAGCCAAAGCACTTGAAGAGGAATCGTGGGGACCTATGAAATACGATTCTAGAAGAAATATGTACTACTATGGAATAAGCCTAGATGAGCTGCAGGTAAAGTAGCAAACTTGTGGGTAACTACAAAGGATTCGACACCGTAATAATATAGGCCATTACTGGGGGTTTGCTCATAGTTTACGATATATAGTGTATGTTTTTTCTTTTCTCAGGTATAGTGTAGAGCTTTATCACCCTAAAATTGCAGTCTACCATGAAAGTTATTTTAGCTGAAAAGCCGTCCGTTGCTCGCGATATTGCTTCTGTTTTAGGCGCAAACCAGCGCCATGAAGGGTATTTTGAAGGCAATGGCATCCAGGTCACTTGGGCGTATGGGCATCTTGTATCCCTAAAAGAGCCTGAAGATTACGACCCTGCACTGAAGAAATGGACCTTGGCAACACTGCCTTTTGTGCCGAAGAACTTTGAACTTAAGTTGGTCGATCAAAAGGGGATCAGCAAGCAGTTTTCTGTCATTAAACGCCTCTTTAAGTCGGCTGAGGAGATCATTTGTGCTACAGACGCCGGCAGAGAAGGGGAATTAATTTTTCGCTATATTCTTAATCTAAGCGGCTGCACAAAAAAACCATTTAAACGTGTCTGGCTTAGTTCATTGACAGAAGAAGCCATCCTCAATGCCTTTAAAACATTAAAACCGGGCAGTCAATACGATAATCTTTTTGCCGCCGCAAGATGCCGCAGTGAATCCGATTGGATCGTAGGACTAAATGCGACGCGCAATTTAACAGTACGCTATGGGTCTGGTGGGCACTTGTGGAGCGTTGGAAGGGTCCAGACTCCTGTTTTAGCCATGATCGTTAGGCGCGACGATGAGATCCGCACATTCATACCAGAAGACTTTTGGGAATTGAAAACGCATTATCGCAAAACACTCTTCAAATACAAAGGGGAGCGTTTTAAACAGGAAGCGAACGCAACAGCGGTATTACAGCAGATCAGCCAACACCCCTTGTGGATTCGCGCTATTGAAAGTAAGGAAGAGAAAGAGCTTCCCCCACTTCTTTACGATCTTACTGAATTGCAACGCGAGATGAACCGTAAACATGGTTTTTCCGCCAGCGACACACTGCAAGTGGCTCAATCCCTTTATGAAAGCAAATACATTTCATATCCACGTACAGACTCGCGCTTTTTAAGTCAGGAAATCACGCGAGCAATCCCCGGGATTTTATCGAGGTTACGCCATCTGAAATCCACGGAAATAGCCCCCCTTAATTTGGATCATCTCCCCTTTAACAGCCGCATTGTCAATGATAAAAAAGTGGGGGAGCATCATGCCCTGATTCCTACTGGAAAGTCACCCGGGGCCCTGGATTCACGCTCACAAATTATTTATGAAGCTATTTTGATGCGACTCATCTGCGTTTTTTATCCTCCGTGTCTAAAAAAACTCACTTGCGTTGATGGAGAAGTTCAAAAAATAGCCTTTCAAGCCAAAGGTGTCCAGATTTTACACCCCGGTTGGACCGCACTCTATCCCAAGGAAGGAACTAAGACGAAAACCCCAGAAGAGGAACAGGTTCTTCCTGCTTTTATTGTCGGTGAAAATGGACCTCACATTCCTTTTGTTAAGGCATGCAAAACGGAACCTACACGGCATTATACAGAAAGTTCCTTACTAGGGGCGATGGAAACGGCTGGCAAACTGATCGATGATGAGCATCTTAGAGAGGCAATGAAACAAAAAGGATTGGGGACCCCTGCGACACGGGCAGCCATCATTGAAACGTTGTTAAAGCGCAATTATATGGTTCGTGACAAAAAAATGTTAATCGCCACACACATGGGACGGTATTTGATTGCTTTGATACAGGATCCGCAGTTGAAATCTCCCGAGCTCACAGGAGAATGGGAGTGTAAGCTGAAAGAGATCGAAAAAGGGTCTTTGGATCCACATCTGTTCATGACAAGCATTGTTGGATATACGACAGGATTGATATCCACCAGTGATGCAACATCTGTAGATAGCAGCTGTTGGGGGTGTTGTCCACGTTGCAAGCGTCATATCATCGAAGGCAAGCGAGGGTACGGCTGCTCCGGCTGGAAGGAAGGATGTTCTTTTGTACTATGGAAGGAGTATAAAGGGACTTTCCTTCAGGAAGGGCAGATACGCCTGCTTCTACAGAGAAAAATCCTATTACAGCCCTTTTCTTTCACAGAGGGGGATAAAGTGTACTTATCTCTGACAGAAACTGGCTCCCTAGTGGAAATTCCTGTACCCACCCCCTCTATTTACAAAAAACCATTTAAGAAATACAAAAAACGCTAATTTATTTAAAGTTAAATGTTTACAATATATCATTTAGTGATATAATGGCTTATAGAGGGATTCGTATACAGAGTGAAAGTAAGTATCTCTTGTTTAAGTAAGCCCATGTTTACCAGTAAAAAACAGTAAACAATTGAAAGTCAATTGGTTGCGTTTT
>JBAWVE010000087.1:0-8840 GCA_037147435.1 Parachlamydiaceae bacterium | reverse complement strand
TCTTCGTTCAGGTGATCATGGCCATCAAAAGTGTTACCTTCATTTAAACCATGCCCAAAAGACATCGACAAGTCGATGTAATCCAAAGCGGTGACAAGTCCCCGCACTCCACATTTTAGCCGAACTCCCGTGTAATGGTAGTGTGTCCTTAAGTTGACACCATTGCGTGAACATGTAAGTTTTTCCTCTTGATTTATTCTTCTCCTAATTGCTGCAGAAAACAGAAAATAATTTACAGATAATATATCATTATGATAACATTATTAAAAATATTTTTTATTTAAAATAGTTTAGGTAGTTTTATGGATGATCGAAGTATTCGAGGCAATTCCTGGGTTGCTGTCAGAAGTGACGGCGACACAATGTCAATAGCCACATCCCAGCCACAGGACGAATCATTAAAAATCCAAACGATAGTCGCACACCGAATTCCGATGCAAGTTGAGCCTACAGCTCTTGGACGTCCGCTAAAACGATCTGCAGACATATTAGAAGGGGATGATGTTTCCAAACGACTTAAAAATGCGGCTGAGACATTGTTGGGCCCGATACGACGCGATGGTTTAGCAGCAGACTTGCCGCACAATGCCGAGGACTCCCCACGACCGCTCGATTTACTGAAATCCTTATTAGAATCCACGATGACACAAAAGGAGCAAATCAGTGCAGAATATTCGTTGATTTCACAGCTTGCTCAACGGGATCCAGAAGGGCACTCTTTGCTCTTTGACGCGGGTACTTTCAAAGAAATCCTTCCCCTGATAGAAAAACTAGCTGAAAAAAAAGACACTCTTGATATCGTTCAAAGGATCTTCAAAATACACGATGAAAAAGGGGAAACTTTATGGTCTTATCCTGAAGTCGTTGAAGCGGTGCTCCCCTGGCTTAAAAAATTATTAACATCTGAGACCCAAGAAGACTATAAGCTGATTTATAAACTGACTACTGTCAAGGACAGATGGGGAAAAACCCCGTGGTCTTATCCTAACTTCGCCACAGCTTTAATCCCTTTGCTTAATTATCTATCGTTTTCTGTTGATTTTCGTTTGACTGATCCAAAAGAATATACATTAATTTCAAAGCTGCTTTCGGCATCAGACGGCGAAGGGAATACCCCATGGTTCTACTCCTGTTTTGTTCAGGCTGCACTCCCTTGGATTACGGAATTTACGGAGTTTGCAGAGGAATTACGCAATGCATTACTTTGGGATCTATTTTTTAAACCCAATAAAGACGGGAATACACCATGGTCTTATCCCGCCTTTGTTGATGTTTTTGTTTCATGCCCGACCAAGACAAATTGTGATACACTAGTCGCTATCCTTTCCTGCAAAGACAAAAATAATCTAAGTGTATTGAATCATGCTCCGAATTTTGAGACAGTTTTCCCTTTGTTTAAAAAACTAGTTGAATCTCCACCTACAGACGAAGGAAGTCTTGACCTGCTAAAGCGTGTGTTTTTGATCGGATACGATACAGGAGAAACAATCCTACATAGAAAGGAAAATTTTACAAAAACACTCCATTTATTTGAAAAATTACCGACCCCGCTCCTCCTTGGATATTGTGATTTACTTAAGGATATACTGACACAAAGAGGTGCCTACAGGATCCACTGTTGCGCACTTATTGAAGATCCAGAGAATTTTAGCAACGCCCTTCCTTTGCTTGAAAGATTGGCAACTGCAGCAACCCCGGAAAGTCTCGACACACTTAAGACTGTACTCACTTACCACTATACCCCATGGTATGCTGCAATTAATAATAACGAAAATTTTATGAGAGCAATTCCCTTACTTGAAAAATTAGCGACCCTAGCCCCCCCAGAAAGTCTCGGTGTGCTTAAGACTGTACTTATTCAAGCAGGTTTTATTGAGAAGGCATATAGAGGCTATAATCACATATTTTTTAATGCCGCGCAGTCCCTCATCGATACATTGGCGGGATCATTAAACCCATCCCATCACGAATTGCTGGAGCAAATACTCGCTCAACAGGATGAGAGAGGATTTATTGCACTGAGTGATCACATAATATTTGGTAACATATTTTGTTTATTGAAAAAATTATCTAGTCCATTAACTCCGGAAAATGGAGATTTGATTAAGCAACTACTATCTCTCAGAAATGAAGATGGCACGACCTCATGGATTAGCCATTTTGCCATAGTTTTCCCTTGGCTTGAGAATTTATGGGCATCTGATGAGTTAGAAAGCCGTGAGTTAGTCATTTTCATGCTCAAATTAACAGACATCAATGGATCACTCGCGCTGCATCACTTTCCAAATTTTAAACTGGCGTTCAAGTGGCTTTGCCAACTGCAGGCTGATGAGCCGTCACTGTTTTATGATATCCTCGTTACGCGGAGAAACAACGGAGATATCCTGCTACACAATCCTGAGCATTTTCAGTTAGTTGCAGAATTACTTAAAACCTGGCTGGTAGAGAATCCCAATCATCATCAACATGTTTTCGATATCTTTAGTATTCACGATAGTAAAGGACAACTTCCGCTTCAGAATCCACTTATTTTCCATGCTGCTTTTCCCATGCTTCAACGATTAGCACAGTTTAAAACCTCTCAAGCCAATAAATTGCTTTCCACCATCCTGAGTCTTAGAGATGTAAATGTGAATGGATTTCCTTCATTCTTCGCACACTCCGCTCTTGATAGTCCACAGAATTTTAGAATGGCGCTTCCTCTGTTTGCGAAGTTATGGCTATCTGCCGCCCCTGAATGCCGTACCTGGATTAAAACAATTTTCCTAACGCCCAATGAACACAATAATGTCCCATTGAGTGATTCCATAAGTTTTCAGACAGCAATCCCCTGGCTGCAAGAGTTATGGGAATCTGGCCAAGATGAAAGTCGTGAGTTTATCCAAAAAATTCTGACGACACCGGATAAATATAAGAACTATCCACTGTTTAATCATGAAAATTTCGATCAAGTATACTTGTGGCTCAACCTGGATCCGGCGCTATTATTTAATGTCGTTGCTGACTGTAAGGAAAACGGGAATATGCTTCTTCATAATCCTTGGCATTTTCAACGAATGATACCAATGCTAAAAACCCTTCTCAGCACCCCTGAAAATCGTAAGTACCTTTTACATATCTTTAATACACAGAACGGGTACGGATTCCTTCCGCTTCAGAACCGAAATATTTTTAATGCTGCAATCGAAATGCTTGAGCCTTTAGCCGCATCGCCACAGCCGTTAGACCATGAATTGCTTGCAGCGATCCTTCAAAGAAAAGACAGAAATGGACGCACGCTCCTGAGTACATTGGATCATTCTTGTGTATCAAAAATTGTTCTCTGGTTATCGAAATTATCCGCTTATCCGGATAGCAGGAATAGTTTCTTGCATATTCTAAAGGACCAGGACAAGTATGGAAACACACCTCTTCATTGCCCCAGATTTTTGGAATTTATGAAAACTATTAATGTCTGGAGTAGAGCTGTACCGGGTCTGTGGAGAGGTGTATTTGAATTTGATGCTGACACACAAAAATCACTTCTACAAATGCACAACAAGTCTTTGCTATGCCCAGGACAAACGGTAAATCCAACGTGGCTGACCAGCCCAAAATTATCCGTTGGATTGTCAAATGCCATAACACCAGAGCAATTTAAAGAGAAAGTGACCCAACTGAAAGGGTGGATTAACACTACCTGGGACGCCTTCGAGTTTGGCGCAGAAGAAGGAAAAATACCTACGGTATACCTCGAAATCAAGCAGGAGCAAAAAACTTCGCAAGAAATCAAATCCTCCCTGACTGAAATGCTAAGGAGGATCGAGGAACAAGTAGTTTTTACTGCAACACCTGAAGCTTCTGATACGGTGGGACGACATCGCTTTTATTCCGAAATGCTCATGAACTTTGAGTCGGTAATGAATCAGCTGAAAGAGAAAAATGATCCGAAAGAGACTGCTGGGACACTCATTCATATCGCTTCGGTACAGCTTCATTTCAGATGTGGCGAAGCCTACCAGAGTGAAATCAGTCAACAAGCCATGCGCTTGGAGGGCAAACCGGAAACTCTTAACGACAGGATCAAAAAAGGAGCTGCGTCTGCTCTGATTGCCATGATTGAACAATGCATGAGAGACCATAACACGAGCGATACCCACTGGTATAACACCTTTATGTATGTTGCAGGATTGAAGTCGATGCCGGACCAGGCCTCTACGCTGTCTCCTGAGACGGCTAAACAAATGATCTTGAATGCATTTGACACGGGCTTATTTATGGCCGAGCTTAGCACGTCCATTGGGGACAGTACCACGGACTATATAAAATCCAAGACTCCTGCGGATTTTGACGGGCATAAGGTCATGATCAGGGGGAAACGCAGAGCAGGCCCAAGCTATGCCGCATGGGGAATTAAGGCCACAGAGAAAGAATGTAAGCTTGCCACCCAAGCTAAAATAAATATTGAAAAAGCACTTAAAATACAAAATACTGATATTTTGGTGACGGCATTTAAGGAGTTACGGGGTGCATCGCTGCGTCCGATTATTTCTAACTATTCGACAGACCACTGTATTGTGACGAATGTTTTCGAGTATGGAAAAGGACGTATTCAAGGAATTGATCATGCGAAAGGGTACATGGCTATAGACTTAAAATCCCTTATTGGAGATGGTATTGTTCCGTTTTCTGAAACAGCTTTTACGACTCTTCTAAGTGAGATGTTAAGCACCACGATTCCTACCAGAGAAGATATGAGCGCTAATGAAAGAATGGAGGTCGCTAAAAAAAGACGCGAGTTATCCGGATTAATCATTACAATTAAAGAGATGGTTTTGTCAGCAAAAGCCTTCGAAAGCAAGATAAAAACCCTTATCCCTGAGAATCCGGGTATGCCAGAGCCTGAACGACGGAAAATCTATTTAAAGAATTGCTTTCAAGTTCTTAATATCATGGAAACTTATAAAGAAGGACTTGCACAAATCCCCAACATATTTCCTAAAACAAATCCATCATCCGACGAAGGGATTGAAGGGGGGGGTGCATTCGAATTATTCAGCTACAATCCAAAGGTACATGTACTCCCCTCAGACGCGCTTGAGGAAGCTCGGCGCCTTGATTACAATAAAGAATGGCTGGGTGATCTGCCTCAAGAACTTTTGTACATCACTCAAGTTCTAGACAAGATGATAGTAAAATAATAATAAATAGTATTTTTCTAAAACTAAAAATCACAATAAAATGAAACAAATATTTATTTTTAAATTAAAAAGTTTAGGTTGTTTTTATGGATGATCATGGCATTAGAAGTAATTCTTGGCTCGCTGCCAGTAGTGGTAGCGAGGTGGTGTCAAAAATCACACCTAAACTACCGGACGAATCATTAAGGATCCAAACGGTAGTCGCATGCCGAATTCCGATGGAAGTTGAGCAACAAAATCCTGAGCGTCCATTAAAACGAGCTGCAGACATGCTTGGCGGGAGTGATGTTCCTAAACGACTAAAAGACACGGCCGCTACCCTCTTAAAACAGGAAAGGCACGATAGTCTAGAAGCTGGCTTGCCGTACAGGACAGAAAACCCTCCAAAGCCTCTCCATTTGCTGAAATTCTTATTAGATTCCAAGATTACGCAAAAGGATCAACTCAATGCAGAATGTTCACTGATTTTACAATTGGGTCAAGGGGATCACGAAGGGCACCCTTTGCTCTTTGATGCCGATACTTTCAAAGAAATCCTTCCCTTGATCGAAAAGCTAGCTGAAAAAAAAGACAACCTTGATATCCTTCAAAGGATCTTTAAAATCTATAATGAGAAAGGAGAGACTCTATGGTCTAGCCCAGAACTCGTTGAAGCGGTGATCCCTTGGCTTAAAAAATTATCAACATCTGAAACTCAAGAAGATTATAAACTGATTTCTAAACTGACTTCTGTCAAGGATAGATGGGGGAAAAACCCGTGGTCTTACCCAAACTTTGCCACAGCTATAATCCCTTTGCTTAGCAATCTATCGTTTTGTATTGATTTTCGTTCAGCTGCTCCAAAAGAACATACATTAATTTCAAAGCTGCTTTCTGCATCAGATGGCAGCGGGAATACCCCATGGTCCTACTCCACCTTTGTTCAGGCAGCACTCCCTTGGATTGCGGGATTTGCGGATTCAGCAGGGGAAGTACATAATGCGTTGCTTTGGGATCTATTTTTTAAACCCAATAAAGATGGGAAGACACCATGGTCATGCTCCGCATTTGTTGATGCTTTTGTCTCATGCCTGACTGAGACAACTTGTGATACACTGGTCGCTCTACTTTCCTGCAAAGACAAAAATAATCTATGTGTATTAAATCATGTTCCGAATTTTGAGGCAGTTTTCCCCTTATTTGAAAAATTATTGGTATCTCCTCCCCCAAACCAGAGAAGCATTGACCTATTAAAGCGTATATTTTTTATTGGAGTCGACACAGGAGAAACGACCCTGTATAAAAAGGAAAATTTAAAAAAAATACTCCATTTATTTGATAAATTACCAACTCCACTTACTTTTGGATATTGTGATTTACTTAAGGATATACTGGCTCAAAGAGGTGCCAACTGGGTTCACTGGAGTGCACTTATTGAAGATCCAGAGAATTTTAGCAACGCCCTCCCTTTGCTTGAGAAGTTGGCAACCGCAGCAACCCCGGAAAGTCTCGATACGCTTAAGACTGTACTCACGCTACAGTACCCCCCAGGATCCCCTGCAATTAGGAATAAGTTTAATTTTGCGAAGGCGATCCCTCTACTTGAAAAATTAGCGATCCTAGCAACCTCGGAAAGTCTGGGTGTGCTTAAGGCTATACTTATTCAGGCCGGTTTTATTGATAAAGCATCTAGAGGGCATAATCACATATTTTTTTATACCGCACAGTCTCTCATCAACACATTGGCGACATCACCAAATCCATCCCATCACGAATTGCTTGAGCAAATACTCGCTCAACAGGATGAGAGAGGATTGATTGCACTGAGTGATAACATAATATTTGGTAACATACTTTATTTATTGGACGAATTACCTCGTCCATTAACTCCGGAAAATAGAGGGTTGGTTGAGCAACTACTATCTCTAAGAAATGAAGACGGTACTACCTCATGGATTAGCCATTTTGCCTTGGCATTACCTTGGATTGAAAATTTATGGGTATCTGATGAGTTAGAAAGCCGCAAGTTAGTCGTTTTCATTCTCAAATTAACAGACATCAATGGATCACTCCCGCTACATCACTTTCCACATTTTAAACTGGCGTTCAACTGGCTTTGCCAACTGCAGGCTGATGATCCGTCACTGTTTTATGATATCCTCGTTACGCGGAGAAAAAACGGAGATATCCTGCTACACAATCCTGAGCATTTTCAGTTAGTTGCAGAATTACTTAAAACCTGGCTTGTAGAGAATCCCAATCATCATCAACATGTTTTAGATATCTTCAGCACCCACAACAGTAAGGGACAACTTCCGCTTCAGGATCCAACTATTTTTCATGCCGCTTTTCCCATGCTTCAACAATTAGCACAATTTAAAACCCCTCATGCCAATAAAGTGCTGTGCACCATCCTTAATCTTAGAGATGTTAATGTGAATGGATCTTCTTCATTTTTCGCACACTCCGCTTTTGATATTCCAGTGAATCTCAGAACGGCGCTTCCACTGTTTGCGGAATTATGGAAATGCGCCGACCCCGAATTGCGTACCTGGATTAAAACAATTTTCCTAACGCCCAATGAACACAATAATGTCCTATTGAGTGATTCCGTAAGTTTTCAGACGGCAATCCCTTGGCTTCAAGAGTTGTGGACATCTGGCCAAGAGGAAAATCGTGAATTTGTTCAAAAAATTCTAACGACACCGGATAAATATAAAAATTTTCCGCTGCACAACCAGGAAAGTTTTGATCGAGCCTACTCTTGGCTCATCCTTGATCTGGCCCTATTATTTGGTGTCGCTGCTAAATGGAAAGAAAATGGGAACATGCTTCTTCATCATCCCTGGCATTTTCAAAAATTGACACCAATGCTTGAACAGCTACGCAGCCGCCACGAAAATCATAAACACCTTTTAGCTATCTTTCATACACAAAATAGGGACGGACACCTTCTGCTTCAGAACCCAGATATTTTTAGTGTGGCTTTCCCCATGCTCGATTCTTTAGCCTTATCTTCACAGCCTTTAGACCATGAATTACTTGCAGCAATCCTTAAAAGAAAAGACAGAAATGGACGCACAATCCTTAGCACATCGGAATATGCTCAAATAATTGTTACATGGTTGGCAAAACTGTGCCTGACTCCAGCTGGAAAAAATCATGTCTCGCACATTCTAAAAAACCGGGACAGGTATGGAAACACACCTCTTCATTGCTGTAGATTTGGAAAGGCTATGAAAACCAATGGTTTCTGGAGTAGTGCTTCAGGGAATATTAGCTCATGGACTGAAGCTACATTTGCAACCTTTGATATTGCCACAAAAAATCTATTCTTAGCATCGCATAACAAGTCTGGCCTCTATCCGACAGAAACAGTAAATCCAACGTGGCTGACCAGTCCAAAATTGTCCGTTGGATTGACAAATCCAATGACACCAGAGAAATTTAAAGAGAAAGTCACCCAGCTAAAAGGGTGGATCAACACCACTTGGGACGCCTTGAAATTTGGCGAAGAAGAAGGGGAAATTCCTCTTGTATTCCTTGAAATCAAGCACGAGCAAAGAACTGCGGAAGAAATCAAATTATCCCTGAACGAAATGGTGCGAAGGATCGAGGAACAAGTGGTTTTTACTGCAACACCTGAAGCTTCTGATACGGTGGGACGACATCGCTTTTATT
>JBAWVE010000086.1:0-8872 GCA_037147435.1 Parachlamydiaceae bacterium | reverse complement strand
TCAGGTGATCTTGGCCATCCAAAAGTGTTACCTTCATTTGAACCATGCCAAAAAAGGGCAAAAAAGATAAGCTTGTTACCATTAATCTTTCGACAACAATGTGTACTTTACAATACAAACAGCCCACACGGTCATTAGGGGCTATCAACTCTTTTTAATCAAAAGGCCGCGCATTTGAACAATGCCGGTTTAAGCCTTAAATCAAAACGTCAGGATACGAACATGAAGGCTATCGTGTGGCCAGGGGTGCCGGCGTAGCTCAGGCATGTTTTGAGGTCGTTTACAGACTGGCCTGAGACGGTAATGGAAGCGCAAGGGATCTGCTCCAGCAGACTAGCTGCCTCAGCGCTTTGCGGCAGGGCGCTGCTGCTAACAATGACCCAGTCGTAATTTTCCACCATGCCACTGAGCATTGTCTTGAATTGCCGTGAACAGAGGAGCTCATTGGAATAACGGCATACACCGCCTGAGCCTATATAGCTGTACTGGTCTTTATGAATTACTGAAGGGGCTGGCACCTTCCCCTCAAGGTATTGTAACATACCAGGGACGGAGGATCCGCTATAGTCATCAAAACGCACATCGACGACAAGGACTTTTAATCCCATTTTAAACATTAGTTCGGCAAGAGGAACTGCATAATCAGGACCATTCCCTTCCACCAGAACTAAAGCCTGTCCCCTCTCTTCTTTCTGATCTGCAGGGGCGGAAGTTATGTAAGCAATCAAACGACGCAAGGCATCGAGATCGCTATCCAATAAAAGAATATCCCCCTCATTTTTCCGGCGCATTTCTGAAAGCATCCCTGCTACCTGGAATCCAGCATGACGCAGATTTTCGGGTGAAGCCTCGACACCGACTATAACGGACCATGCCAGCACCCAACAACATGAAAGGAAAGCACCTGCGATGGATCCAACGATTGTGAATAGTAACAGGCGTGGTGGGGATGGATGGATGGGCGCTATGGCGACATCTACCGGAGCAGATTGAAATTTCTCTAGGTTATTTGCGATATTTTTCGATTCGACAATTTTTGACACCTCTTCGACGAGGGCCTGGTTGATTTTCATTTGCTGCGTGATCAACTGCTCTGCTGCCCTCTGTTTAGGGAATGAAGCCATTTCAGTGCGCAATTCCAGAAGATTTTCCTCCAGCAGAGCCTTGCCCTGTTTCAGGTTTTGGACTGCGTTGGAAATACTGTCCAGCAGCTGTTGGTCTAGAATTGACATCTGCTCCTGAATCAAAGACAACAGCACTTTTTGGAGTTGTATGATTTTTTCTTTCACGAAATTTTGACGTAGGTGAAGAAGAATGGCAGATTGTTGGATGTGCATTTTCAGAGCTTCTTTCTGGATTGTCAGATCGGCCAAAAGGCGTTCCTGTTCCTTCGAACTTCGATTGTCATGATCTTTAAGGGAAAGAAGAAGACTATTTGTCCTGCCGATCATTTCCATGCTGACAGGGTCTGTTAAAATCGTACAGAGTGAGGTGATTTCGAATCCGGATTCACTCATTTGGTTGATAACAAAGCTATGTTGTCTTGCTTTGGATTCCAGATCACTTTGCTCTTTTACGTAAGCGACATAGATTTCTTTAGCGACATTGAGATCCAAGCCTTGTTTGGAGGCGTCGACATCTTTGCCGTTAAATATGGGAGATTCCTCATTCTGAGTGTTCTTCAAAGCTAAATAAAGCGAGTTTGACTGTTGAGTTAATTTTTGCTTTTCAGCAGTGATGTTATTGATGGCGCTAAAGTCATAGGTATCGGAGACTAGTTCGCTATTGAGATGGCCTTCTTGTTGGATTTTTTCAAGATATTGAATTTCCATGTCGAGGGTAAACAATTTCTGCTTCAGCTGTTGTTGAGTGGAAGCCAAAAATGTCATAGCGTTGTCAGATGTGGCAAATCCCGTGGCAGACAAGTCTGCAGAAAGTTTTTCCGCATTAGCAAGCATCATTGACTCAAGCTGGCTTCCCGCATCTTCCTGCCGTTCACGCAGATAATCGATTTGCATTTGACTGAGATTTTCGTGTTCGCTCTGTATGTGGTCGAGGTATGCCGTCATCAGCATATTAAGGTTTTTTGCGGCTTGATTTCTGTCGCTATTTCGATGAGAGATCCTTAGCAAGCTTTTATCATTCTTATCAGGAAGGAAAGTTAATTGTGACTTCAGAGTATTCGCTGTAAATTCAAGTGGAAGCAAAGAAAGAGTATAAGCACTGCCAGTCAAATCTTTGGGATTTCTCCGCACAAGTGTAAACGCAAATTTATCAGTGGAAAATGGAATGCCAAATGTGCCGTGTCCAATGTTTTTTCCGGTGATATCCAAGAGGGTGTACTGTTCCGGCGCTGTCACAGACAATATCAGATGCGTGGGAACTTCACCGGCATAGAAAACCTGTTCAGTCTTCAAATCTGCAATAGGCGGACGCACAACTAAGGTAAGCGGTTTTTTAAATGAAACATATTCAGCTAGAAGGTTATTTTTGATCCTGGCAAGTGGAAGAAAAGGAAACTCAAACTCATCTTTTGTGATATACCCCTGCAAACCCTGACTTTTAACCACTTCCTCAAGCAACTTACGCGAAGTCATCATTGTCAGCGCATCACTGTCTATTGCCCCATCCCCCATAAAAAGGACGGCCGCTCCAAGTCCGCTACCCATCCCTGATCGACTTTTACCCTTTTCCCGAAACGAAGCATGTGCTTCGTATTGAATTGGTCTAAACAATGCATAAAAGAAACCTAACAGAGCAAAAACCAGTATGCCTAAATAGATCTTACGTTTGTTTTTTTTGACCACCCGTTTCAGGTCGGCAAACGAAATGAGGATGTCTTGTCCAGTTTTTTCCGGTATATCAGTCATCTATCCCTCAATCCGTAGCAGTCGTTTGATAAATGGAATGCCCCTGCTGGAATGCCCCGGCACTCGGCACAAGCTGGCCAATGAATCGGTTCCACTCGGTAATAGCCTTTGCAGAGACATAGACGGTATCCCCTGGAATCAACAATAAACTATCATTCGGTAAGTGAATAATATGATCCCACGACAAGGTGTAAATTTTTGGACATTGCAAATTGCCTCGAATGACCTGAATATGGCGTTTGTCTCCGGTAAATGGAATTCCCCCCGCGTGAACAAGCACCTCACGCAAGGACATAAAGCCATAAGGGAGATGGACAGGACGTGGATTATTCACTTCACCCATCACCATGACGCTACTATCAAGCTTGTTAGCAATAAAAACTTTGTCTCCGCCGCGCATGACGATATTTTGATTCATATCGCCCTCATTCATTAACTTATAAAGGTCCACCGCTAATGGGCAACCATCCCTCACAACATAACTCAAAAACAAATTAGCATCCGATGGAATATGAGCATTGGCAAGGACGTCATACAGTCGTTTTTTACCGTCAACAGGGACGTTGGTATGAGCCACAAGTCCCGCCAACTCAACCTTGCGAGTCAACCGATCCTGGTAAGTGACAAACAGTTCAACATCCTGGACCTGTTCCCGATATTTTTCCTGAAGGGCTTCTCTCGCCTCGTCCAATGTCAACCCTGCAACATGCACAGGAGGAATATCGGGCAGGTCGACAACACCATTGGTGACGCGAAATCCCCCCACATTCTTATTGATGAACAGAATCGCCTCCATCAAATCTTTTCGCTTTGGATGGTAGAGAACAATATTTAAAATATCATCCTCTGCGACAACGTCTTTATATTCCCTCATTGCGGACGGATCGAGCTCTTCAACACAAATCCCTTCCATCTCCAGAATGGCAAATTTTCCTTGTCTGATTGTATACGAATCAATCACAAATTCATCCGGGCCCATGACAGCATAATCACAGGGGCGATGGCAGCACCCCGTGCAGACAAGAAGAATAGAGAAAAAAATTAAAGAGAGTGACAAGGGTAGTTTCATTTCAAATAACCTTAAGATGTTGGTATACATGTTTACCCGAATATCATTTAAATCGGAAGCGTTTTTATGGTGCGAGGAAGAAAGGGACAATGGACGCAAGGACAACAGGGACTGGTTCCTCTTTTTTGCTTTGTAGAAAAAAAAGAAGAACCAGTCCCGGGTTTAGTTTTGTTTTTTATTTGCAAAAAAGACCACCCTCGATTAGAATCTTTCTTTTGCGGCCATGGCGGAACTGGTAGACGCGCTAGATTCAGGTTCTAGTCGGGGCAACTCGGTGGATGTTCGACTCATCTTGGCCGCATCTTTTTCTTAGAGGGAATTGCACTACTCGCGTTGGAGTTTTGCAAATCCCTCACAAATCTAGTGATGTTGCTCGCATCTCCTTGCAATCTTAATCGCAATCACTTAATCTCTAGGTTAAATTTTAGGCTCTCTCGTATAAATCCGTTAAAAAACATAAAGTAGCCACTGTTTACATAATGCAAGAGCACACATATAACATAAAAAAAATTCGAAATTTCTCCATTATCGCCCACATCGATCATGGTAAATCAACAATCGCCGACCGCCTATTAGAGCTAACGCACACTGTAGCCGCACGCGACATGCAGGCGCAGGTTCTCGACGCCATGGATTTAGAACGAGAACGCGGCATCACCATCAAAGCCCATCCTGTCACGATGTTCTACGAAGCCAATGATGGTGAAACCTATCAAATCAACTTAATAGATACTCCAGGGCACGTCGACTTCGCCTATGAGGTCTCCCGCGCACTTGCTGCCTGCGAAGGCGCTTTGTTGGTTATTGATGCGGCACAGGGTGTGCAAGCACAAAGCTTGGCCAACGTCCACCTCGCACTCGACCGCAATTTGGAAATTGTGCCTGTCATCAACAAAATAGACCTTCCAACGGCAGATATTGAGGGGGTAAGAAAGCAAATTGAGGACATTATTGGCCTCGATGCCTCTGATGCCATTGGCTGCTCAGCAAAATCTGGTGTGGGCATACAAGAGATCTTAGAACGAATTCTGATCTCTGTCCCCCATCCAAAAATTCCAGAAGACGACATCCTCAGAGCCCTGATTTTCGATTCCCACTACGATCCCTATAGGGGCGTGATGGTGTACATCCGAGTCATGAGCGGTGAGATCCGTAAAGGCTCCCACATCAAGACTATGGTTACAGACAAGAACTTCGAAGTCTTGGAAGTAGGCATTTTCACTCCACACGAAAAACCAGTCGACTCTTTGCGCCCGGGAGAAGTCGGCTACATTATTGCCAACATCAAAACCACTTCCGACGTCAAAATTGGAGACACCATTACGCTCCAGAAAAAAATGGCGAAAGAGCCGCTGCAGGGCTTCCGACATATCAGTCCTGTCGTCTTTGCAGGGATTTACCCCATCGATTCTACAGACTTTGAAGCATTGCGCGACGCTTTAGGCAGACTACAGTTGAATGATGCAGCCCTCCACATCGAGCAAGAAAGCAGCATGGCGCTGGGTTTCGGATTTAGATGCGGATTTTTAGGCCTTCTTCACTTGGAAATCGTCTTTGAGAGGCTGCAGCGTGAATTCAATATCGACATCATTTCAACAGCTGCAAGCGTCGTTTATCGGTTTACCTTAAATGATGGGACAATGAAAGAAATTGATAATCCCGCACACTATCCCGATCCCACATTCATTGACTTTGTTGAGGAACCCTGGGTGAAATCGCACATCATTATCCCTGGGGAGTACTTGGGAGCCATTATGAATCTTGGAATGGAGAAGCGGGGCGTCTTCATTAAGACGGAAACATTGGACGCACGCCGCTTGATGCTAACCTATCGCCTTCCGCTTAACGAAATCATCACAAATTTTAGCGATAAACTAAAATCAGTCACCCGCGGATACGGATCATTTGACTATGAATTCGATGGATACGAAAAAGGCGATATCATTAAACTGGAAATTCGCGTTAATGAAGAGCCTGTTGATGCATTCTCGTGCCTGATCCATCGGACCAAAGCAGAAAGTAAAGGACGTGCGATTTGCGAAAAACTCGTTGACGTCATCCCCCAGCAGCTGTTCAGAGTCCCCATCCAGGCTGCGATTGGCGGAAAAATCGTTGCTCGGGAAACCATTAAGGCAATCACGAAGAACGTGACGGCAAAATGCTATGGGGGCGACATTTCCCGTAAGAGAAAGCTATGGGATAAACAAAAAGAAGGGAAGAAACGCATGAAAGAGATAGGCAAAGTCAATCTCCCTCAAAGCGCCTTTATGGAAGTTCTTAAAGCCGGCGAATGATGACCTCAGCAACAACGATGACATTTTTTTCAACAGAACAACTCGCACAACTGGGCAAAGCAAAAATTCCACGCCATATTGCTATTATTCCCGATGGAAACCGACGTTGGGCCAAACAGCAGGAAGAGCTGTTCAATGCCGGCCATAAAGCCGGAGCAAACATCCTTATCGATACCGTGCAAGCTGCGAAAGAACTTGGGGTGCGTGCCGTGACCTTCTATCTTTTTTCAACTGAAAATTGGACCCGCCCCCAAGAGGAAGTTGCTGCATTATGGTGGCTACTTCAAGAGTTTTTACGCGAACAAACAGCGGAAATGATTGCCAGCGGCGTACGACTCAATACGATCGGGGACCTTTCAGCCATCTCAAAAGACGTCGTGGCAGTTATTGACGAGACGAAAAAGCTCACGGAAAGTGGTAACCAAATTGACATGATTTTAGCTTTAAACTATGGTGGACGTGATGAGATCCGCCGTGCCGTACAGAAAATTGTTGACAAACGCGACGCAGGCTGTTTACAAAAAGATCCAATCACTGAAACAATGATTGCTGATCATTTGGATACCGCCTCTTGGGGAGACCCTGACCTGCTCATCCGTACTAGTGGTGAGATGCGCATCAGCAACTTCCTTTTGTGGCAGTTCTCTTACGCGGAGTTTTATGTCAGCGATGTGCTGTGGCCGGATTTTACATCAAATCACCTACTGGAAGCAGTAACCGAATTTCAAAAACGCGAACGGCGTTTAGGGGGAGCATAATGATCACTAATCTGACACCACTGCAACAACGGCTTACTGTCGGCGGCATTGGAACACTTATTTCGTTAGTCATTATTTTTCTCTCGCCAATTCCTGCTTTCAAACCATTCTTTACAACGATCATTGCAGCAACTATCTGCGTTGCCATGTGGGAACTGTACCAAATTTATCGGGCTAAAGGTTTGGAGCCTGCTGTAAAGGTAGGCCTAACCTTTGGGGCTCTCTATGCATTCGCCACAGCGATTGCCACACAGTATGTCTCTGCAGTGATGTTGCCGGAACTTATTTTGCTGATCTCTCTGCTTAGCTGTTTTTTCTATTACTTTTCCAGAGGCTCGTCGCCCCTGTTTAACCTGTCAGCGACGATGTTTGGGATTATTTACCTTGCCGTTCCACTCGGTTGCATTATACGGGTCGCCTATTTCTTCAGTCAAAATCAACTGCAAGATGGACGGTGGTGGCTATTTTATCTGATTGCAGTGACAAAGATGACAGATACCGGTGGATTCTTCATCGGCAAACAGTTCGGAAAAGAGAAGCTAGCCCCTCATATTAGTCCCAAAAAAACGTGGGAAGGCGCTCTTGGCGGGCTATGTGCAGCGATTTTTGCCAGTATTGCCATCAAGTGGATCGCAACAGCTTTCTTTGATGCCAATGCCTTTGGAATGACTTGGTGGCAAAGCATTTGGCTCGGTATTGGCATTGGCATATTCGCTCAGTGCGGCGACCTTTCAGAATCGCTATTGAAGAGAGATGGCGGAGTCAAAGACAGCAATCAATTGCCTGGATTGGGCGGTATTCTCGACCTCGTCGATTCACTTGTCTTTAGCTCCCCATTGGTATATATCTTCCTTAAGGTGTATTACTAAATAAAATGGCAACAATATGATTATTACAATTGACGGCCCCATTGCTACAGGAAAAAGTACGATAGCTAAACGCTTGGCTCAGGAACTCGGGTATGTGTTTTTTGACACCGGTGCAATGTACCGCTGTTTAGCCTATGGAGTTCACAAGCACACAATCAATGTTGATGATCCGCAGGCCCTGGCAGAATTTCTTAAAACTTTCAATTTTGAGATCAAAATTAAGCACGGAGACCGTTACTATTACATCGACGGAGAAGACATCACTCTCCCGATACGCAGCCCTGAAGTCACTGCCGCGGTGTCTAAAATCTCAGCACTCCCCGCTGTTAGAGAAAAACTTGTCGCCCTACAAAAAAACATGGCTGTAGGAGTCAATGCAGTATTTGAAGGACGGGACATGGGATCCGTCGTGTTCCCCAACGCGCAACTTAAGATCTTTTTAACAGGCAGACCCGAAATCCGCGCTGCACGTCGCTTGGCGGAATTTCGAGATAAATTCCCCGCAGAAACGGCAAATCTCACCCTAGAACAGGTGACGAAGGAAATCGGCGAACGGGATGCATATGATATGTCGCGAGAAACATCCCCTTTGATTAAGGCTCCCGATGCCTTCCTTATCGACACCTCAGATCTAAGCCTTGATGAAATTATCATGAAAATCCTCGAATGCAAAGACTCCCTAAAAAAGCGATAAGAACAGTTATTCTCTAGTTATCAAGAAAATCTATTCAAGAAGTAGAATGCTCCCAATAATATCAAAAAAAACAAAGGCGGAATTCACCTCTTGTTTTTTGGGCATGGTTCAAAATGGGGTTATTTTGGGAAATACTACAGAGGGGGTTCTAAGCGTCTTATACATCTCTTTTTTGCCCTATTTAGCTCTTTTTGTAGCCCACACCCAAGTGGAGCGAGCCTGCGAGCGGTACGCGGGTGTGGGAAACGAACAAAAATGAAAGTTAACCAGGGACTGGTTCCTCTTTTTTGTTTTTCTACAAAGCAAAAAAGAGGAACC
>JBAWVE010000085.1:0-8976 GCA_037147435.1 Parachlamydiaceae bacterium | reverse complement strand
AGGTATCCTGCTTATCCTACCCATCCTGCCAATCCTGTTATTTTATTTTTTTGACCGAAAATCCCCTTCGTTCAGGTGATTATAGCTTTCTAAATCTTAAGAATAATTCGCTTGTACCTTGCTGGGGGGTAAAGATTTTTGATTACTTAATGCTACCCGTTTTTTGCCTTTTTTTAACCATGCCGGAAATTCGATACATGAAAGGACAAGAGTTGCTAATCCGCATAGTCGCAATGTTACCAAAAATGGCGCGAGGACCTAATTAAATCGGGCACGGGCTCGTTCACGACTGTACCTCCACTTTATGAGCACTTACCATTTTCCTAAGATTTAAGGTTTTCAATTTAGTTGATGGTTACCGTCAAAACTGAGCTCTCGACACCCTTTTGATTTTGCGATGTCAGCGTATACACATAAGTGACATTTTTGAGGCGATTGTGGTCCTCATAGGTGTAGGGGCCTGTCGATGGGGCCGTATAGATCAAAACTCCATTTCTGCGTAGCACATAACTGACAATGGTAGAGTCATTGGCAGGGGTCCAATTCAACTTGTTAATGATGTCCGTTTGTGTCAAGAACCGGTTGTTGGTCACTTTTCCACTAAAACTTGCTGGCGCTATAGGAGCAAATTGAGGCGCAGGACCATCAAAGAATGCATAATAAGGAACTTGCGTACCCTCCTCTTCCCCGTTACCCCCTCCCGTCCACGTTGAAAGGATCTGCCCCGTTAAGGAACCGTAAACTAGAAAAACATTGTCTCTCGCTGCTGCGACAGAGAGAAATGCAGGTGAACTCCAGCCGCTTCCGGCCGTATAAAATGAATATGTTACTCGATTCAAATGATTATGGTCACTCCATGCCGCAAGGAATTGTCCTGTGACTGGATCAAAACTAGTGGTGATATCGAAATCAACTTTAGTCGTCCCTGGTAACGTACCCATCGTACTCCAACCCATGCCTGGGGTAAAAAACGAGTAGACTGGAACGGAGTTTGCCTCACTGTTGCCCCATGTAGCCAAAGTTTGTCCTGTTGTAGAATCAAAAGAAAGGTAAACATCTTCATATAAAAAGGAAGCGGTTGTAATCGTTGTGGATGGACTCCAGCCTGAACCTGGAGTGTAAATGGAATAGGTGGGGTAGTTGGTAGTGAGGTCCGACCAGGCAGCCATAATTGTGCCGTTTATCGAATCAGCAACAGAAAAGATACTACCCTCTGCTTGAGAGGTTCCTGAAATTGTATTGGGAGTCCCCCAGCCAGTGCCTGGCGTGTAAAATGCATAGGTTGGATATCCACTACTGTTAGTCCATGTAGCAATAAAATTTCCTGTCACCGAATCAAAAGAAAGAAAGACATTATATTGACCAGAAGCGACACTAAACGAGGTTGTGATTGTATCAATAGTGCTCCACCCTAATCCTGGGGTATATATTGAGTAGGTGGGGTAATTATTGTTACTGGCATCCCCCCATGCGGCAATAGAAACGCCTGTCGAAGAATTGCAAGCACTATAGACATCATGTTGAGGTATTGTGGATCCAGCAATTATCGCGACTGCAGTCCAACCGGTATCTGGGATATAAAACGAATAATAAGGGGCTTGATTTGTGTTATAGTCTTTCCATACAGCAAGGAACTTCCCTGTCGTAGGATCAAAGGAACATGAAACATTATGTGCAACTTCATCGATTGCAGAAATTTGCGCCGGAGTGGTAATTGACCAATCTGCGTACACTGCTGTTGCAGTGACATTAAAGAACAAAATGCAAGCCAATATTTTCCTAATCATCACAACCTCGCGTGTACTTTTTTTAATTTTGATTTACAGTAGTGATTTCAAAAAAATAAATCAATAATTTTGTCGTTCTGCAGGATCTGGCCTTGATGATTTTTTTGGTCATCCAAACTGAAAACCGAAGATTCCCCTGTAGGGCTGATCATTGCCCAGGAGTTCAGCGAGTGTGGTTGCACTCCTTATATTTAAGCATTTGTTCATGCAGCAAAGGAAGGGCAACGCGCAGTTCCACTTTAACTTTATTCATGATTTCTGGATCAACGGGACATCGGATGGCCAAGCGGGACGAGCTTTTATGTTTTTTCATAAAGCTTCCCTCTTCTTCAATAGCAAGTTCAGGAGTTTTCCAGAACGAACCCAGAAAGTGAACTTCATAACATTTTTTGTTGTAAACAAGAAGCACGGCGACGCGCATTGTTGGCTGATACGATCTATTTTCTAAGTGGGGGAGAGTGATCAGATCTGAAGCGATAAACTCCTCAACAAGAAAGGTGTCAAAGCGATCACTCATCCAGTAATTGTATGCTTGATCTTTACTTTCTGCAAGATTTCCCGAGACTCTCAAAATATATTTCAGTGTTTCGTCGAGATTTTCCTTTTCTACGATGATGACGCCATTGCCTAAAAAGGCGCCTCTTGGTTTGATGACAAATGTATCACATTGAAGATCGCTGATAATTTGCTCTGCGAGATGTAAGGAATATTTCTTGGGATAATTTCCCCATTTTGGTTTCGAAGAGGCTAAACGTTCATTCGCAAGAAAAAGTGTCGTCATTTTGTATTTATCGATCCAAAAAGGAAAACTCGACTTGTCAATGACGACTACTCCGGGATACTTAGCCTCAAAAGTTTCCTGGCTCAATAATGGAGACCAACAAGAATACAAAAAACCACTATAACTGGAAATATCATGCGGGTCATTCGGAACATTTCTGGCATTCGCTAAGAAGTCTGGGTCCGTTAGCATTTCATCCAGATGATCACGTGTCCGCCAGCCAGGCGCCTGATTCAAAACAGATAGGATAGAGGTGCTTGTCATTCCCATCGAAACGACATGTCCCTTCTCATGATAGGAAGAAAGGTGGCGAAGAAATTCATCAGTGATAGAGGGATCATCGGGATTTCGAAATTTATCCCCTTTAAAGACTGAAAGGCTTCCATGCTGAATCTCGCAGATTTTCACTCCATCTTTAGCGTTATATTTTAGGTCCGCCGCCATAAAACAGACATCTACAGGATAGTTTTCAGCGGAAGCAACAGAGAGAAAGGAGAAAAGCAGCAAGGAAAATAAAAGTTTTTTCATCATAATTTCAAATAAAAAATGCCAAAAATCATGTTAGAGTTATTGCCAAGAGCCATTCCAGTGTGTAATTGGGGATGTAATGATTGAGGGTTGATTTTTAATTAATGCTTCAACCACTTTAGCACGTGCATTGACTGCAAAAGGCTTAGCTTGGGCTAAAGTTTGCTCTGACCCATCCGGAAGAAAAAGTGGATCAAAGCCAAAACCACCGTTGCCTTGGGGTAAAACGATAGTGCCTTCAACCTTAGCTTCATATACGTAAATAAGATTTCTTTTGAGATAAGCCAAAAGAACACGCCAACAAGCTTTTCGGTCGACAAACATCGGCAAATGATCAAATAACCACCGAACGTTAATTCCAACTTCTGCGCCTTGAATATCCAAGGAGGTATCTTCGACAAGAATTTCTTCACCCATTTGACTTGCTTTATGCACCACAACGGTTAACGGGTCGGCAGAAATCTCTTTGAGGTCAATTTCTGTCGCGGTAATAACCATGCCATATTCTGCAAAATACTGCCTAAATTCATGCAGCTTTCCTTTATTACTTGTATTTAACAGCCAATTTTTTTTTTGTTGCATCGAATTTTTTGTCATAATTCTGTGAGAGTATAAATTGGGAATGGAAAAATTTTCTTATTTGAAGCTTTAGTATTGTTAATGAGAAAACAAGCTTCATAAACTGTGGTTCCAGCGGTTTGGACTAATTTAACAGCAGCTTCCAAAGAACCCCCTGTTGAATAGAAATCGTCAATAATAATCACTTGTTGTCCAGCCTTTAAAGCATCTTTGCGCAGGATGAAAGCGCCTTCTCCATAAAGTTTTTTATATGAAACCCGGTAAATCTCACCAGGCAGCTTGCCTTCTTTACGAACCATAACCAAAGGAACTTTTAATTTGTAGGCTAAAACTGATCCAAAGATAAACCCTCGCGCTTCAAGAGCCACCACGGCATCGATCTCTTTTGTCTTGTAGCGTTCATAAAAGTTATCAATAATTTCACTAAATAATTCTGAGTTTTCTATCACAGGAGAAATATCTCTAAAAATAATGCCCTGTTCAGGAAAATTTTCATAAGGAATTAAGGAACTTTTTATCTGTTGGGACAATGAGGCTCCATGAAGTGAAAAAGCAAAAAATAACATTACCAAAAATAACTTTCTTGTCATGTCTATGCCTTATTTATAAATGAGTTTTCCGAACGAATCGCGAACCAATTTTGCATCTGCAGGCCTTTCATCTAAAGGAGGTTGCCGTTTTCTTTTGTCTTCAAAAAAGGCATGGATGTTATCCCCAAATTTTCGAGCGTGGTAGGTTAAGAATGCCATTTTTCTCTCTTGGTTACTCATATTTGATTCAGAATAATGTGGAGTATACGAATCAAAAAAGATAGCATCACCAGGGCTTGTAAGCACCTGAATCCACTCAAGATTATTAACAACAGCATCATCTAGCGGTGTTTTTGGAGGACTCAAAAGACCTCTTGTGTGATCGCCGCAAGAAAAAAAGAGAGCCCCATTTTCCTTGGTTGAATAATCGAAGCTCAAGCAGAACGTGAGATGTTTATCACCATATCGATCCCAACCTGCAGCAGCATCTTGATGAGGTACAAAGGCTCCCATTCCAGGCATTTTATAATTGATTTTGTCTTTAAGAAGAACCCCTTCTTCACTCAAAAGGATATTGATAATCTGATCGACCCTTTCATTTTGTATTATGTCGTGAACCTCTCGTGAACAAAAAGGCAGAATATTTTCAGCTCGATCAAAAACATTTTCGGCGTCATATCGAAGATAGGTCTTTGGGGAAGCTGCATTTGTTCTAAAGGAATCAATTTCGGGTAAAACATCAAGGATGGCGTCTGGACATGCGAATTGCTTATATAATAGGACTCCATCAGTCTCGTATATTCCAAAGCTATCTCGGCGTTCAAATATGCCATTGATCCAGAGTTTGTCCAGTGGATCTTTTAGAATAAAATAATGAAAACTCAAATTCGGATCTACCGCGAGAAGTTCACGTGTCAATGCCAGAATCTCAGATAGTGTATAGCGACTACGGTAGCGCATGACATCGCCCTTTGCTTCCATCCCTTCACTGCCTATTTCATGAAGGGTGGTAGAAAAATAGAATCTTTGGTTTGATAATGACAATAGATGTAAAAGAATATCTTTAACCATTGTTTTTGGGAAAAGATGAATCAGCGCCTGTGCAAAAACTAAATCATAGCCTTCAGAAGGATAATACTGCATCACATCCCCACAAATCCATGAAGCTGTTAAGCGCTCTTGCGCTTTATCTATCATACCATGGGCAATGTCAATGCCTGTGAGTCTTTCAAAGCCTTCCTCTGACATTAATGCGAGATTGTCACCTAAAGCACATCCAACATCCAAAATACGGCTGCTTTTAGGCAAAGGTACTAAAACCTGACGTCGTATCGATTGTGGGCCTGTAGAAATCACTTGATGGTCGTTTCCGTTTAAGACAGCAGACAAGATATCTTTTCGAATTTCTCTCATGATATCGGTGATGCTTGCATAGTATTCAGAAATGGATGAGTAACTTTCGTTATGGAGTTTAATTAATTGATCTTGAAATATCATTTTGAAAACTTGATTGATTTTTTCTTCTAACTCCTCGATTGTTCCGTCGTTGATAATTGTATATTCATATCCCGTCACAGAGTTTACACCCTCTTCTGATATGTGCGAGTCTGTTGCATTAACTCCGGAACGTTCTAAGCGAATAATCACAGCACCCATTTTTTTGAGAGCTGTGACATCTTCTTGCATACGGAGATCTGAAATAACAAACAGATTATTAGGAGAGTTTTTGAGACATGTTTCAAAAGAACGGATATAAAACGTTTTTCCATCAACTTTGCTGAGATGGGGAAATCGATCTCCCAACTCATTAAAAAGAACATCAATTCCAATAAATTGCATGATTTCCCTTGGCGTAACCTGCCAAACTGGATCGAGAATTTCTTTTTCATCACCCCACAATTGTTCATTGCTAAAATTAAAAAGCAATTGCACAGCTTTTTTCATGGGATCCGCTAACGCATATTTTTGATATCCGTATTTGTTGGCTAGGAAATCAGCGGAAGTATCTTTACCAACTCTTTTGGGGCCTAAAAAGGCTATGATTTTGGGAAGTTGATTTCTATTTTCTTCTGTTGAGTGGATAGATCCACTCAACAGAAGAAGCAAGATGATAAAATTAAATAAATACTTCATCTTATTGTTGACCTAGTGTGATTTTTGCAAATTCTTCAGGCGTGTAATCTATCCAACCATGGTCTAGCTGGGTAAAACTATCATACCAGACATATTCTGAAATGGTTTTAATAACTCTTAGACCAACGGCGGTTATCGCTTGATTTATCTCATCAAGCTTTGGTTTAATTGATGACATCCCTAGATCGCGAAAACGAACATTTAAAAATCTCTGATGTCCTAGGCCGTCTCCTGAAATTCCATCTTGATTGCAATTATAAGAAAGAGGAATAGGCGTTCCAAAGTTAGAAGTAAATTGACGAGAAATTGCTTTGAG
The DNA here is from genome assembly GCA_037147435.1 of Parachlamydiaceae bacterium. Taxonomy (GTDB): domain Bacteria; phylum Chlamydiota; class Chlamydiia; order Chlamydiales; family Parachlamydiaceae; genus JBAWVE01. The sequence goes on along the minus strand of JBAWVE010000085.1, from coordinate 2,322 downwards.
TTGTTCAATTTCATCTTCGTTAAGAGCCGTATTATCGCCTGCATCTTTGTGGCCAACTTTAATATGAAATTCAAAGTATTTAGTTTTGTGAGTTTGGGTTTCTGCATCTGTTTGAGGGATTCCATCGATTCCATGAGCTGTTGCCTCAATTTTCTCTCTGATGACGCTAAAACTATGTTTTACAAAGAAATCAGCATCACTATGACATTCTTTTACAACTTGATCTGTGTCATCAGAACGAAGATAGCGAGCAGATTGCATCACTTTAACTGTATTTTCACTCCCATCTGAACTTCTAAATACAAGAGCCAAATAACAAGCTTTCATTTTATCGGTAATTTCTGGATGTTGTTTATTCCAGTCATTTACAGCTTGATAATACGTCTTTACTCTTTCCTGAGAAGGATTGAGTTCCGATAAAAAGATGTGTAATTCGTGTGTGCCCGAATTTCCTCTTCCTCTCATTTCTGGATAGGTCTTCTTGTATTCCGCATCATTTGGAATTCTATTTAAAACTGAAACTGTCATAGACATGATATAGCTCCGTTATTTTTTTCAAGATAGGTTCATTATTTGCTTTCAGCTAAAGGTTCTCTGTATTGTGTTTGCTTGCTAAAAGATATCCTGAAAGCATGCTAGCAACAATACCGCGATAAGTGCCGTTACAATCTCCAATAGCATAGACATTTGGTAGGCCCTCTATGCATGAATCCTTATTTATTGCGGGATATTCTCCAACTCCTTCGATCGTAGGGCCTAAAACATATACCTCATCGCTGTTTAATGTAGGAAACAGCGTGATGAGCTGGGATATTCCATAAGAAACAATTTTTTTCAAAGAATTTGGAAAATGATCTAAAACCTCTGTTAAGTCTACCAGTTTCTCTTTATAAACTTTCGTATGCATCACTTCATTAAAAACGGCGTCAGTCAAAATAGCTGCATCTTTGACACGAAAATTAAAGCCAAAATTGTTTTTGCCTGTTGGCTGGCAATCGGCTCGGCCGGAATAGGTCTGAATATCTTTAAATTGCGTGGGAGCAACCTCACCATTTTCGCACCAACAAAATGTACGGCATTCAATCCCTTGGTCTTCGAATTCAAGGATGTATTTTGGATCAACAGAATTTTTTTTAGGAAATAAATAGGAAGGAGCCTCAACTCTAAAACCAAACTCATAACGACGGAACTGCTTTGGGCAATCCAAAAATCGAGGCATAAATCGACCTCCCGCAAAGACGATTTGCTTTGCTAGGATAGTGTCTAAGGACCCCGCCTTTACATCTTTGATTTCAACTCTATACCCTTTTGCAACCAAGGTAAATCTAATAAATTCTGTTTCGTAACTCATGTGAAGGCAACGTTTAGCCAATTTCTGTATAAGAGCAATTCGATTAGACAAACTAAGATAAGCAGATGGATAATATTTAAAAGCCCAATTTCCAAGATCTCGTTTTAGATGTTCTTTAGAATCGATTTTCGGAAAAGAAGGTATTTTCTTAAAGGGAGCCAGGTCTGTTTTCAGCATATCATAGGCTATTCTTAAATGGGTGGCGTCATGTTCCCAAATTTTAGTTCCAGAAGGATAAAATGAAAATTTTCCATCAGAAAATAATCCGGCGCCTCCAGCTCCAAGAACACATTCGTCTGGGTTGTCTCGTTTTCTCATTTCAACGGATTTACCTAAATCTACAACTAGAACTGATTCTTGTTTTTTTATTGTTGAGGCGTACGCCAACCCAGCGGGACCTGCACCTATAACAACACAATCATAAACGGACATAAATAGATCTCAATTCGTTAAGCAATAAACTTTTCCAATACAAATTACTTGGAGACACATACTTTCGTTCTATTTTTGACCGTTGCGGTCTTTTGACTAATTTTTTATTGTTGGCGCTGAGTGCCTGAAGTTGCCCGTTAGTGTGCCGAATTTGTGCATAATTTGCAACCGCTGTTATGGATAATGGCTTCATCATAATCACTTGCACAAAACCGTACAATTTCTCACAATGCTGAGCCATAATGCATTATTTAGGGGCTTGTCGTTACCCACAAGTGTTAATCTAATAATTTAATAGTAACCGAACATGGTTTTGTGTCGGCCCTCCGGGGCTCGAGTCTTTTCCTTTGATGTTCCCAGGCTTTGCTAGTCCCTCCGGGACACGCTACAGCCTGGGCTAACGTGTGAGCATCCCTCCGGGATGCGCTCTGCCTTGACCATTTTGTGGGCTGCATTCGTAGCTAGTGCGACAGCGCATCCTGGAAGGGATGCTCACACTGTTAGCCCAGGCTGTAGCGTGTCCCGGAGGGACTAGCAAA
>JBAWVE010000084.1:0-9051 GCA_037147435.1 Parachlamydiaceae bacterium | reverse complement strand
AACGCAACCAATTGACTTTCAATTGTTTACTGTTTTTTACTGGTAAACATGGGTTGCTTACTAATGATTTTGGTCGTACCCCGTTATACGAAATATCTAAAAAATGGGTGACCGACATAAAAATATCAAGTAAATTTTCTATTCCAATTTCCGAGGAAGAATTTAGGGATAAAGTAAAACAACTAAAAGAGTGGGTGAATTCTACGTGGGCTCTCTTGCATTTTGGAGAAGGGGAGGGCGACATCAACCCATTATTTCTAGAAATTAATAAGATTATTAGAACTCCTGAAGATATCCTGCTGGCATTAGTTAATGGTCAGGATAGCGTGCTACACAAGATCGAAACGAAAAAGGCTTGGCTTGGGACTCCTCCAGAAACGGATCTAGCAGGATTACACCGCTTTTACTCGGAAATGCTTATTAACTTTGAGTCAATCATGAATCAGTTAATTGAAAAGAACAACCCTGTGGAGACTGCTGGGACATTGTGCCATATAGCCTCAGTAGAGATGGAGGAACGATGTGCTGCTGCATATCAATCCGAAATTAGACAAAAAGAAATGATATTATCCGGTAATGCTGGATCTCTTGATGATATGATCAAAAATGCTGCTACATCTGCGCTAATGGCTGTCATAGAGAATTGTATGAGCGAACGTAAAGAGAACGGTAGTGTCCATGTTTTAAACTCATTTATGTATGCTTGTGGGTTGGTGCCCACCCCAGATTTAATTTCACATGTGACAACTGAAAATGCCCAGAAAATAATTTTAGACTCGTTTGATTTAGACTTGTTTATGACTAGCTTTAAAGAATCGGTGGGAGAAGAGGCCAGTTTTTATTTAAAATGGAAGACGCCATCGGATTTTGACACCCGACTCGCTTTAGGGGATGGGAAGTCTATAAGCTATAACGAACAGAAGGCCAAGTTTGACAAGGAAGAAGAGTTAGTGGTCGGTAAGGCTAAAAAAGACCTAAGTATTCTTCTACGCAGAGATGATGTGAATGATTTATTTGAAGCGTTGATTGAGTTGCCTGGGATAGCGCTTAAAGTAATCCTAGAGGATTATAAAATCCTCCCGAATGAGGGTGTTGAAGCGGCAGCTTTTGCCTATGGTAGAAATTTAGTAAGAGACAATTGTAAGTTTGATGATGTCGATTTAACACAGCTGATTGGAGATACAAAAGTCCCTTCAAAAGCCGATTTTACTTTCCGTTTGACATCATTGTGTCAAGCTAAATTTCCACAGCAAGGTGTCAATCCCGCCGAGCAGATGACAGTCGCGACATCCAGGGGCGAGTTTAAAAATATCGTAGAAACAGCTAGAGAAATGGTTTTATCTGCCAGAGCTTTTGAACAAGTCATGGTGCGTCGAAATCTAGACGAACCGAAAAAAAATTGGAAGATTGATGACCTGGAAATACGTTGGAAGATCCTGGAAATTCTGTTGGAATACAAGAGTAGTCTTGTGCGAATTGCTGATAGCCTTCCTAAAATTGATATGATGAATCCTGAGACGGATGAGCTGGAAAAAATGGATGTTTTCAAATATTTCAGTTTTGATTCCAATTCAGTTGGTCTCCCCTCATACGCTCTCGAGGAATCCCGTCGACTCGAATACAATCATGAATGGTTGGGAGATTCCAAGAAAGAAATGCAAAAGATTTTGGAAATCAACAACATCATTCAATGTATTGAAGCTCTGTAATATGGCTCATGAATAATCTCGTGGTATTGGTATTTTGTGGCATTTCTTTTTCTGATATATTGTAACATGTAAAATTTTGGCCTTGATCACCTGCACAAAACAGCTGCACAAAACAGCTTGAAGAAAAAATCGGATTCCCGCTAGAATCAAGTGCCCTCCTTAAGGGGCGTTAGCTCAGCTGGTAGAGCGCAACAATGGCATTGTTGAGGTGAACGGTTCGACCCCGTTACGCTCCATTTTTCCCTTACAGAGGTCAACATCATGGCTTTTTTTGACGGACTTGTCCAATTTCCTGAAGACCCCATCTTTAACCTTCCGATTCTTTTTGCGGCAGATCAGCGTCCCCATAAAGTCAACTTGGGGGTAGGCTCCTATAAAGACGCTGAAGGCCTCCCTTTTCCCATCCCGGCAGTCACAGCAGCCGAAAAAGCACTCCTTGCATCGAAACGTGATCGGGATTACCTTCCAATCGCCGGCGATCCACTATTCATTCAAGCGACAAAAGAGCTTATTTTTGGATCCGAGATTTTAAAAACCCTCTCTCCAAAGATGTTCACAGCTCAAACAGTTGGTGGAACCAGTGCGTTACGCATCGGAGGTGAATTTTTATCTCAGGAGATCAGCAAAACGATTTTCCTCCCCAATCCCACATGGCAGAACCACAAACAGACATTTAATTATAGTGGGATGAACGCCCACTTCTACCAGTACTACGATGACGTGGCGTGCGATATTGACTTTAATGGAATGTGCCGCAGCATTTCGGAAATGCCTCCTGGAAGCACAATTCTCCTACATGCCTGTTGCCACAACCCTACAGGGATGGATCCTTCCATGGAACACTGGCACAAGCTTTCAAAACTGATCCTCCAACAAAAAGTAATTCCATTTTTTGATCTTGCTTATCAAGGTTTTAAGGAGTCTATCGACGCCGATGCCTATCCCATCCGCTATTTTGCCTCTGAAGGGCATGAAATGCTTGTTGCCAACACGTTTTCAAAAACCTTCGGACTTTATGGGGAACGTGTGGGCTCCCTAACAGTAGTCACGCATAGCCAGGATACGGCCACTAAAGGAGGCAGTCAAATCAAGCAATTAATCCGGGGAAACTATTCCAATCCTCCAAGGCATGGCGCCGCACTTATTGCCAGTATTTTGGGGTCGGAATCCCTAAAAAATGAATGGTTAAAAGAGCTTGCTAATATGCGCGGAAGACTGAAGGATATGCGGCATACGCTCATTGCAGGCTTACAATCGGGCGGACATGGAAGAGACTGGAATTTCCTTAACCGTCAAAATGGATTTTTCTCGTTTTGCGGCTTAAATGAAGCCCAGGTGCACCGGCTGATCAAAGAATATGGCATTTATATGCCGGCAAATGGGAGAATCAATGTTGCCGGACTTAATGGGCACAATATCAACTATGTCATCGAGGCTATACTTAAAGTCGAGCTATGAATAAAAAAGCCCACCGTAGTATTTATCTAGTGACTTTTTGCGTTCTGCTATCCGTATTGAGCCTTCCAAAGGGATCTACAGAGTATCTTCAGGGAAAAACAGTGGCTCTGCTGGCCCCGGCATGGAACCACCTCATCGGCGCTGCACCCTTAAGTTCTTCCGGTGCAAATGGAGACACGTCTGAAAAACCAATGCCAAAGGAAGACTTCCAGAAACTGCAACTCGAAAATGCACTCTTGAGAGAAGAGATACTGCACATCAAAAACGTTATCCAGCATGAACTGGATCTCTTAACTGAAATGAAAGGGCTGCTCGAACCAGCCCAGCCTGATCTTTCAATGAAAAACCTTAAGAAACGGCATGCCCAGGAATTGCAGAAACTTTTAAAAATTGCCTTGGAGATGGTTCCAGCACAAATTATTTTCCGTTCCCAATCCTCATGGGGAAGTTCATTCTGGATTAATGTCGGCACCGCAACAAATGACATGCTTGGCATCCACACAATCGCCAAAAACAGTCCTGTACTCGTCGGCACCGCGGTCGTGGGTGTGATCGATTACGTCGGCAAGAAACAAGCTAGAGTACGCCTCATCACCGATTCAGAACTCACCCCAGCTGTCCGCGTTGCCAGACCTGACAGCGAAGAAGGAAATAATACTTTATACCTTGCCAAAGGGGAGATTCATGGTTCGGGAAAACAACTCTGGCGCACACAAAGAAGCGAACTAACCGGCAGCGGATTTAACTACGATTTCCCGGATGAACAAGGTCCCGCACGTGATCTCATCACCGGGAAACCGATCGGCGCCTCCTCTGAGAGTGCTCCTACTGCTATCGTTCAGGAAGGGGACCTCCTGGTCACAACAGGTTTGGACGGGGTATTTCCCCCTAACCTGCCAATCGCCAAAGTCACAAAAGTCCACCCTTTAAAAGAAGGCGACTACTACTATGAGCTCGAAGCAGTCCCCGTCGCTGATCACCTGGATGACTTGTCACTCGTCTTCGTCATCCCCCCGGTAGGATATGATGAAAATGGATAACACCGAACCACTCATTAAAACATCCACGTGCAGCATCGGGTGTGTCATCCTCACTCGTCAGGCAAAACACCACCTGCCCCGCTGCCTTCAGTTTCTTGTCCAATCTCCACTTAAACCGCGCATCCTCGTCGTCGACTCATCCTCCACCGATGGCACTGTGGACGTTGCCCAACGCCTTGGAGCTGAAACCTTAATCATTCCCCAAAACGACTTTAATCACGGCACCACCAGAGAATTAGCCCGCAAGCATCTGGGGACGGATATTGTGTGCATGTTCACACAAGATGCCTACCTCGCCGACAAAAAAGCACTGGCCCATCTGGTCGCCCCCATCATTGAAAACCGGGCCAGCATCACCTATGCACGCCAAATTCCACACGAAGGGGCCGATTTCTTCGAGGCTTTTGCCCGAAGCTATAACTACCCTTCCACAAGCCATATCCGCGGAATCGATGATGTGCAAAACTACGGAGTCTATACATTCTTTTGCTCTGACTCGTGCGCTGCTTACTCCAGCAGGGCCCTTGAGGAGATTGGTGGATTCGATGAAGTGCTCCTTGGTGAAGACACAGTGGCCACAGCAAAACTGTTGCGCCAGGGGCATAAAATTGCTTATGTTGCCGAAGCCACAGTCAAACACTCCCACCGTTATTCCCTGATGGAAGAATTCCGCCGCCACTTCGATACCGGACTGGCACGCGTCGGCTACGCCGATTTGTTACACTGCGGCCAGGGCGATTCCCAACGAGGACTCGGGTACGCCAAGCTGATGTTGGGAGAATTGGCAAAAAAGTCACCTCACCTACTCCCTTATGCCTGCGCCCACCTTCTATCGAAGTGGACCGGATATCAGATCGGACGCAGAAGCATGAGAGCTCCGACATGGGTTAAACAGGCTCTTAGCAGCCAAAAATTCTATTGGAAGAATCGGCGATGATCACCGGCACGAGGAAAGTCTTCGATCAAAAAAATAACATAACAGGATAGGTATCCAGCTTATCCTGACCATCCTGCCTATCCTGTTATGTTATTTTTTGACCGCAAATTATCCTCGTGCAGGTGATCATCGCCGAAGAATTGGTATTAATTATTTCCACAGTGCAAACACCTGTTTCCAGCGGGGGATGTGCTTAGACATTTGATGGAGATATGATGTATCCAGTATTTCAACAGCATTTGGAGTTGCTTTGGCTTGCTCCAATAAGGCCTTATTTGTTTTTGGTTGTTCGTAAATGCAGGTCTCTGCGTCTAAAAGTTTAGCATTAACATCGACCAGATTTTTTTTCTTTAGCAGGCTCAAAAAAATTTCACCATTGACCGCATGACATTCCTTAAAGGTTTGCACGATGATGAGCTGCTTTCCTGTTCCATTTAAGCCTGTAAATGACGTTAAATTCATGGCGCGCGAAATCTCTTTATCCCTAGAATATTGATGGATAAACCGCTGCGGAGTACTATCTTCGATGAGCAGATATAAGTGATAGTATTTATGGACGTTGCAATCTATCGGAGAAGAACTCTGGTTTTCCACCGCAAATGAGGCATGTTTAGGAATAATCAATTTACCTGTTTCAAATTGCTCATTTGATGAGTTGACAGTCACCCATTCATCGGAATGGACGTTAATGCTATCCACTCGATGATTGAGCAACAGGACAATTTCAGTGTTTTTTATGAGCTCCAGTATGTGACTTATCATTTCGTGACAGCCCTTTGAAAAATAATATCGGCCGGAATCCTTTGGTTGGGCTCGAGACGCATCTAAGTGGTCTACCGGCACCATACAACAGCCTAAATACTCCTCAAAGAACAGGCGGGTGGATTTATCATGTTCTATAATGTGACAACTGATATCTGCATCAGGAATGCCGCAGATCTCCCGGCTTTTCCACACGCCGCCGCATTCCGCACTTTGTTCAAGCACAAGGACACTCTTTCCCTGATGGTACTGATATAAAGCTTCTAAAAGTGACACAGGGCTTGTACCGACAAGAACGACATCAAATCTGGAAGCGATTTCTCCAGAAAAACCATACAGTTGACTGCAGCATAAAAAAAATAAAAGGAACAACCGGATCATAAAAAACTCTGCTTAAAGGGTAAAAGCCCAGCTTAGTCTTCCATCCCACTTTTACAATACAAAGAATTGTAACTGCAGTAAAATCCTGCAGTGTGTACCCACCGGAATCACAGTACAAAAATCTTCCCCTTGAGTAATATAGCTAAATTGCATACTCTTATTATGAAAGACTGAAATAACGCATAGGAAAACAAGTCGCTATTTCAGTATTCATGAATAACACTCCAAAAACAGTCCAACTCCTGATCAATCACTTTGTTGAGATGAATATCCTACGAGAAATTACCGGTAAGAAAAGAGGACGTCGCTACAGTTATTGGCAATATCTCGAGTACCTTTCGGAAGGAACACAGACCATACACCCATGAGCCCGCAAAGGGGCTTTTAAACAATAGTATTGTCACTGAGAAGATTTTCGAGAGAGTATCTTTTCGAGGAACTTCTTCCTCTCTTTTTCATCAAGGCCGGAGGCTATTTCTTGGATCAGCGCCGCACTTTTCGCCTGTTTTTCTTTGTCGTTATTCTGGGAAATCTTTCCATCGATTAAGGTAAAGCGGCCACCCTGCAAGGCAATAAGCTGTAGAAATTTTTGCCATACAGCCTGGTCAGCGCCCACCGAAATAAATTCGCTGCCGATCCCCTGGTAGAGATCACGCTGTTGACTGATTGCATCTTTCAATTTGACTAACTGGTCATCAACAGCTTTATGGGCAGCTGCCTGTCCGGTAAGCTGAAGCTGTTTTTTGTATAGTTCCACAGTTGCGTCCAACGATTGCTTTCCATCCTGTTTTTTTTCATTCTCGCGTCGTTCCTTTTCAACACTCATGATTTCCTGTTGCAAAGATTCCAGGACGGAATATTCTTGAATTCGAGCCAATTCAACCTGAGACATCTCCACATCAAAAGAGGCATACAATGCTGCAAGCAAGGCATCCCGTTGCTCTTTCTCTGCACTTAATGAACGGATATAAATGACCAATTGCAAGCGCTGCAGTGAACTTGTTAAATCGCCCCAGGGAGTCATTGCCGTGCCGTGAACTCCGTATTTGATCGAACGGAGCAACCGCAGATCATCGCGGGATTTTAACCAATCAAAATTTGTCAACATGCGCGGTTTTGCATCAAACATGATACTGGCACGCATGCCCATGCCATCAGCTTCTTTTCCATGACAAGCCGCACAATTTAATTCGAAAAAGGCCTGTCCCTTGTCAATATTCGCCTTTGTATAATACTTGTGTTTGATGTAATACAGTTTTGTTTCTTCTTCACCCTGAATCGGATTAGGAATGACATCAAAAAGATTATCAGCGAGATTTTTATCATTCCTGGATACAGTAACAACAGGTTTTAACGAAGCGTAATAGATCTCTTTAACTGGGGGTACCAACATACTCGAAGCTTTCCCTTTGTACTCTTCGCCGGATTCCAGCTGATTCCCTTCCTGCTTTAATTCTTCGATGACATCTTGCGGTGTATAATGCCACTTAGGGATGTCTCCTCCGCCTTTAATAACGTTACCACCGGGAAGTGAGGAAAACAACCAGTCAACAAGCTTGACAACTTCTTCCATGCTCAATACAGGGATACTGTCATAATCCGGTTTTGGCTGCGGCGTTTCCCCCCAGGGCGGCATGGGCGTTCCTTTGACACCGTGTATGACTGACTCGATCGCATTCCCTCGCGTTAGATTTCGCATAAACTCGGAACTTCGCAGATTTTTTGGAATTGGGTATATCCACGTCGCAACAGGGCCGTCCCCTTGCAGGTAGGTTCCATGGCACTGAGAACAAAATAGTTGATACGCCTGGCTTGGATCAAATCCGCGATGCTCCCAGATTGTCCGCACAGCATCGCGATTTCGCTTTCCTAACACATCTAACATATAAGTCAGGGCATAGAACCGGGTATCATCAAAAGGAAAGACGGGCATGATTGACCGGGGCACATGCGACGATGGATTATGAAAGTGTTCCATCAGCCATTCATCACTGCGATACACTCCGGACCAGTTCGGCCGGGGACCGATTAAACGTCCTAGTCCATACTCCTGAATATACATCATCAATACGTGGTGCACGCGCTCTTTCCATGCTTCGAGTTCAGCCAGGGCTACTTTCTTCTTCTCAGGATCAATACTATTCAGTTGATCCTCGTGGTTTCTTGCACGCTGGGCATAGCGGAAATTGGAGTAGAAAGATTCGATGACTTCCGGAAACTCTTTTTCGATTTCCTCTAAAAGTGCGCCTTGTCGCACATCACCAGCGATATGAGCGTCAATTTCAGCAGCATTAGATTGCAGTGTGCGGACGATGGCAGATCCCTGTATATCTTCAGGGAACAACTTCCTAAACCACTGGTGCTCCTGGTAAAGCTTATCAAAATCAGGTTTTTTTTCTCCTGTATCCGTCTTCTCTATCCTGAAGCCGACAGTGGATTCGAATCCTTCGAGTCGGTGGCAGGAGGCGCATCCCTCTGTAGCAAATACGGTCATCGCGAAACGTAGATCATGTATTTTTGATGGAGGAATAGGTTCCTCCCAAGGCATTTTTTTTCCAGCTTCCCATTGTTGTACTGAAACCTTATATGCTGTCTTGGAGACTGCCTGTGAAGGTCCTTTCTGTGCAAGAAGGAATGTCATCAAATCTTCCAGCTCGACATGATCAAGAACAAAATTGGGCATTGTCGATGTACGCAGGTCTGCTTGCGGCCACACAATAGATTCTTTAAGGTACCATGGATAACTGTTACCGGCCATTGTCAG
>JBAWVE010000083.1:0-9209 GCA_037147435.1 Parachlamydiaceae bacterium | reverse complement strand
TCAGCCTTGTTGTGTTACCTTCATTTGAACCATGCCGAAAAAAGAGCAAAAAAGAAAGACATTAAAGGCTCAGAAATAATCTCTGTTGTGTTACCCAAAATAGCCTTATTTTGAACCATGCCCATTTTTTGGTCAGCATTTTACGTAGCACGCCATCATATAAACACCGCATCTCATTGAAATTCTGGCCTTGATCACCTTTTCGCTAATCCCTTTATCTTACATTTAAGGTGCTGCACGGTCCCGTGTCCGAGTGAACGCTGTCTCTTAAATTGGTTACGATCTCTTTTAGGGAGCAATACTCATTAATGCCAGGGACAAAATGAATATCACAATCGATTGCGGTCCATAAATAAACATGGGACAGATAATTGATGATTTTTTCCAGGCCTTTTCGAGAGATTATCATGGATGTTGTTCCGTATCGTCCCCTGATTTGCATCATTCCATTGCCTACATCTTTTCTAAAGCAATAAAACTCGCTAGGAAATAAATGTTGGTCGGGACGTCCGCATTCTTGCACAAAATCGAAGTACCCGCCATTGTCGTGTCTGCAATCCCTATCCGTATAAAAAATATCCCAATCTGGATCGATCTCTCCCAGTTTTTTGAGGAGCTCGGGGATTTGATTGACATCGCCTAATATCTCGATATCATCTTCAAGGACCCAGATGGTATCAAAACCACGGTCAAAGGCATCCTTATAGACAGAAAAATGACTTAACAGACATCCAATAGGTCCCCCCTGTAGCCGAACAATATATGGCCCTGAAAGTTCTTTCTTGATTGCATCCGTTAGCTGCCACCCATTCACAGCGCTTACCCTATTTGCATGGATTCCCCTGTCGTTAAGAAGAGCGTTTGTGCGCTCCCATTTTTCAGGTCTGGCATCCAAATTGATCACATAGACACAATCGATAAGATCAATACCCGATTTGCCATTTGCCACGTCAATAGTCTTCAGGTATTTTAAGGTTGGTGTTTCTTCTGGCCGTATATGGGCTGAGATGTTTGGTATAGAAGAGAGGGGAGTGTCCTGGATTAAAGCTTCACGAAAGATTTTTTCATGGGCGGCAGGGGAAAATAATTGTGCCTGGTCACTTTGAAGGTATTGCCTGATGCGTACCAGAAAGGCCTCGTACTCCTCATGGGTCATCGCCTTAAGGTATTTGTAGAGGTCCTCATCACTATTGAAGTCTCTATAATCTATAAAGCAATTATTTGGAATGTAGTTTTGAATGTTTGGAGCTCCCCAATAAATAGGGATACAGCCGGTGGCAAAACAGTTAAATATCTTTTCAGTTATATAGCCCTTCAATGTCACGTGATTTTCGAAGCAGAAGCAGAATCTGTATTTTGTTAGCGTGGCAAGTTTTTCATCGCCTGAATGTTTACCGGAAATTGGGCCGCGATAACATTTGCTATTGATCCCATTACGTCCGAAGAAATCCAAGTCTCCGTTGGGTTTATTCTCAAAAAACTCTAGCACTCTAAAACGTTCCTTAGTGATTGTTGTCGCAATCATCGTGCAGAGTTTCCGGTTTTCAAAGGCAGGAAGGTCGGTACTCATCGGCATGAGATAAGGATAATTGATTTTGAAGTGATTAATCCCATTCACCCTGGCATCATCCCAGGAATACACCTTGGAAAAAAGATCGTAATAGGATGAGTCGACTTCAAACGGCTCCATGAGTAGATAGATCAATTTCTCTTTGGGCTGCGCAAATAACACCGAATTGCGGTCGAGGACATAATTCACAAGAACGATTTTCTTAATTTCTTCCGGCGGCTTCTCGTAAACTTGCGGCATGGTCTGTATATCAAAGCATCTGAAGTTAAACTTGTCCAAGGGGAGTTTAGCGGGTTCATCCTGCAAAGGATAAAATGATATGATATCAATGGTTTCTAAAACCGCATCAACATAAGAACTGCAGAAAAATAAGGCGTAAGAGATTATGAAAACATGTTTTAACCTCGACTTTGTACATTTTTTGAGTTCAAGTTTCAGAGAGAGGCAAACTCCAGCGTAATCAATTTCGACGGATCGGCATTTTTTGCCCTTCCGAGAAATTGATTTAGCTGGAGAAAGCCTCTCTCGGAAGATGAATTTAAAAAATGTACAAAGTCGAGTTAACATATTAACTAATCCTTAACCCAGAATAGGCGTAGAGCATTTAATCCGACAAGTATTGTCCCCCCCTCATGCATGACGACAGCCGCCCATAATGGAACAATTCCCCCCAAGGCAGGAAGACTGGCACATAGGATGGCACCAGCAGCAAGAAATAAATTTTGTTTAACAATCCTTTGCGTTTGGTGCGCCTTTTCAAGCAACCAATCTAATCGCTCGATGTTGTCGTGTAGGAAAATCGCATCTGCAGCTTCGATCGCAGCGGAACTTCCTATGCCCCCCATACATAAACCTACAGTGGCTCTTGACAAAGCTGGTGCATCATTAACTCCATCTCCAATCATAGCCAATCCTCCATTTTCAGCAAGATCGGTGACGTAACTGAGCTTATCTGCTGGCGTTAAGTCGGCGTGGAATTCGGTGATGCCAAGTTCTTTGGCAATCCGCGCGGCGCTGCTAAGATGGTCACCCGTCAGCATAACGGTATCCAGGCCGCGTCGCTTTACCGCGTTTAATACCTTAGCAATATTCGCCCTTGGTGTGTCTCGGAAGCTAAAGATAAATGGTTGTGTGTCTACAAGCAGTATGGCCAGCAGCTCGCCGTTTTCCTGGATGGATCGTATCTTATCTGTCAGTAGGTTTTGTTGCTCTTGGGATAGTTGTGCTAAAATATAAGTCGGGCGGCCAATATAAATTTGCTTATTGCCATCTGGGAAAACGGCAGTTCCTTGAAGGCCTTGCCCAGGAATTGATCGAAAATCGTTTAGGCTAATATTTTTAAGTTTTAAGGGCTCAACATACCTTGCAATAGCGCCGGCAATGGGGTGTACAGCATTTCTCTCGATTGCATAGGCTGCGGCTAATGCTTCATTGATTTCGCTTCTAGTCACCTCTTTTCCAGCATCCAGGCTAGAGAGTGGCTCGAAGGCTGTACAGGTAAGCTCACCTGTTGTCAATGTGCCCGTCTTGTCAAAAGCTATCGTACGGCACCGACATAAAGCATCCAGGGTGATTCCGCCCTTAAGAAGAATCCCCCGCTTAGCACAGGCACTGACGGCACTAAGGTAAGCAATAGGGATTGCAATAATCAATGCACAGGGTGATGCTGCAATTAGGAAGGCAAGGGCTCGATAAATCGAACCTTCAACCCCCAAAAATGGGATCGATAGAATCAGCGGCATGGTGAGTGCAAAGAACGTTGAAAGAGAGATAATCGTGATCGCATAACCTTGGCTCAAACGATCAAACCAACGCTGCAAGGCAGGTCGTGCTTCCTGTGCCTGGGTCACAAGCTGAATGATTTTCGCCAGCGTCGAGTCCGTACTAGTACGTGTGACTTCAACTGTTAGAGCCCCATCCAAGTTGCGGCCTCCAGTAGGGACAAGATCACCAACTGTCTTTGTAACGGGAAAATTCTCTCCAGTTAAATGGACGAGATTGACGGAAGATGTACCAGAGACTACTGTTCCATCCATCGGGATGACTTGGCCTGCTTTGATGAGAATCTGCGTGCCGATTGGGACATCTCTGACTGCTTTCTCGATGACCGTCCCGTCAGGTTGAACAACACAAGCGATTGTGGGTGATAGTTTGTGAAGGCTGCTTAATGATCCTTTGGCTTGTGCCGTCACAGCATCTTCCATGGATCCGGATAAGGCAAATAGCACTAAAAGGAGGGCTCCTTCCATGCCGCTGCCAATAAATACGGACGAAAAGGCTGCAAGTGTCATCAAAATATCGATATTCACATCGCCTTCCAATAAGTCCTCGATTGATTCAATGAGCGATGGGGCGCCTGCTAGAAAATAAACTGTAACAAGAAGAAGATGCGATAGGGGAGTCGTCACAGGAAAAAAAGAGCAGATAAATGCGACAACTAGTAAAAGCGCTGAACAAAGCGATGCTTTCAGGGTGAGATTGGCCGACCACTGCCGTGAGCTTGCCTCCAGAAAAGGGCTAACACTTTCCTGGTGTCCGAGCTCAAAAAACTCGGTGAATGGACTGGCGGAAGAGGGTGTATTCATTATTTGTCAGCAAGAGGTTCTAAGAAAAAAAAGACGGAGCCTATCGCCAGGCTCGTCAATCCAATATTCCAGACAATTGCCGGAACAATTTCATTTTTTGCAAGATAGGCCGAAAGAGCAGAAGAGGCGCTGATCGCCACTGCTGCTCCAAAAAACATTCCCAAATGGGGCCACAGTGCGACAAACAAGAGACACAAAGCAGATGAAAAGACTGCGCCCGCAGCCGCACCAAGACCCTGCTTTAACGGATGCTCTGTCTTACCTAGGGAAAGGCCTAGTTCCTCCTCAATCATCACTTTAAGCAGGCGGTCGTTGTCTGCCATTAAGACATCCAAGACGTCTTCAAGGAGTTTTCCTTCAAATCCCTTGGCAGCATAAAGGACACGCAGTTCGTCACGTTCTTGCTGTCTGTGGTGCTCTATTTCCCAACGTTCCTGCTCCAGGACTCGGTGTAGACGTTCCAGTCGAAACCATCCTAGCCAGGCAGCACGGCCCAGTTTCCATATTGTCCAGGCTAAGGAAAAGAAAAATAGAAGGGTGATGATTTCTGTGCCTGAGTGAGCGAGATGCATCAATATAATCCAGAGTACAGAGAGCGCAACAGCAGTATCCCTTGCGGCATCACCTGCGGCAGATAGGTAACCAGGTGGTTCTGATCCGTGCATTTCTGTTGCCGATATCAGCCCCCCAGCCTGAGCTTCGACGACATGGTCCAATGCTTCTTTCCCTTTGAAATGGGCTGGAGTATCCTGCTGGTGATGTTTGGAAGTCATAAAGCTCTTTCCTTCTTTAAAAACGTGCCTTGAAGCTTAGGGTTAAACCCTGCGTGGCGAGATTTCCCGGTATGCTCGAGAGCCTGTTTACATCAAATACCACGTGCTGTTCCCAACCGGCTATCAGCGAGAATACTACCTCGCAAAAAATATCGTCGTATTGCAACCCGACGAAATAATCCGCTGTGGGAGTGCAGGAATGAATTGTATCTTCAATATATGATTCAGTGAGAATTTCAGTTTCTGAATCCTCATCGGTCATCACAATAAAAGTGGCATGTTGGGGAATGGTAAATTTAGAACTTAAGATGGAACCGCCAATGTGCCCCAAAAAGGAAAATCCACAGCCTATGTTCCACGTGGCCCAGAGGCCGCCTTCAACGCCACAACTTGTGAAATGCTGTCGTAAGATGACATCAACGGACTCTTCGGTGGCAGTGTCAAGAGTATAGTCCAGGTTAACGCGTAATCTTTGGGTCATCCAAAATGCCCGGAATCCAATGTGGGGACGCATTTGCAGGCAATCACCAAGGCAGACTATGCGACTGAGATCAACATCGGCGCAGTTAAGGGTAGCGGTCCACCTTGAGGTAAAAACTTCACGAGTAGGGGAGATACTGCTGAGGGGATCAAGTATAGGGAAATCATTCGAATTTGGGGCATAAGCCCACGTCATAAGATCAGTGATTGAGAATGTTGGAGTCCTGGCAGTGGCTGGCATATAGGTGTAGGAAATGCCGACGCCCCAGGAATCAGAGGGAAGCTCATAGCCTAGATTGACTCTAAATCCATTATTGTATTTACAGTTGTGGTTAATCGTATTTTTATCAGAAGAAACATATGGGTCTCCTGTAACAATGGTACCAGGACTTAGTCCATCTTCCATTACTTTCCAGTAAAGCCAATCGGCACCCAAGGTAAGATGGCCATCATAAAAGGAACTTTTGCAGCATTTGGCAGCGGTTGGATAGTCGCAATCAGCAGCTGTAAGCTGGGTTGTGCTGCAACATAGGATGAAACCGAAAAGCTCAGCAAATAGTTTACTTGCCGATACTCCATTTCCTTTCCTCGACGTTGTACATTTTTTGAGTTCAGGTTCCAGAGAGAGGCAAACTCCAGCGTAATCAATTTCGACGGATCGGCATTTTTTGCCCTTCCGAGAAATTGATTTAGCTGGAGAAAGCCTCTCTCGGAAGATGAATTTAAAAAATGTACAAAGTCGAGCTTTCATGATCCTCCGATATATATAGAGTGCGGTGACAAGTCACCGCACTCTTAATGTGAAAGTTTTTCGAGGTAATTTTGCAACACCCTCTTAAAACTCCCTTCAATTAGAAACCAATCTGACAGCCGAGGGTTAGCCCTTGAGTGACCAGATTGCCGGGTACTGTCGACAATCTGTTCATATCAAACATCACGTGTTGTTCCCAGCCAATAACGACAGAAAACAGCATATCGCACAGACAATCCGAGTATTGCAGTCCTACAAAGTAATCAGCAGTCGGAGTTCCTGTGTGAATCGTATCATGGATTGTTTCCAGTGATGAGGTAACCACAGTTGATGTCGGACCTTCAGTCGTAGTAGTCAGTAGGATGGCTTTATGATTGATGGAAAACTTGGAGTACAAAATAGAACCGCCAACATGTCCCACTACGGAAAATCCGCAGCCAACTTCCCAACCTGCCCAGAGGCCCCCTTCAACACCGTAACCAGTATATTTTTCTTTCATGATGGCATCGACAGTTTCTGTTACTGAAGTAGAAGGCTTAATCGCTGTTTCAACAAAAAATTTCTGATTCAACCAAATTGTGCGGAATCCAATGTGTGGGCGGACTTTAAGGCATTCGCCAAAGCAAACAGTCCGACCTAAATCAACATCAAAGCAATTGATGTTGGTATTCCACTTTGCGAAAACAGTCTCGCTAGGCGCAGTCATACTAGTTGAAATAATCGTATTGATAGGTTCTAAAATTGGATAATAATTAACATCGGGGCTGTATGGAGCTACGCCCAAAACAAAAAGCCCATCATATCTTGTAGTTTTAGCAGAAGTAGGCACATAGCTATAGGCTAGATTAACATCCCAGCAGTCGCAGGGGAGTTCATAGCCCAGATTGACTCTAAATCCATTGCTGTATTTGTAATCAGGACGGATGATTTCAAGTGTAGGTGCAATCTCTCCGTTAGAAAAAGAACCAGGGCTGATTCCGTCTTCCTGGACTTTCCAGTAGAGCCAATCGGCTCCGAGGACAATTTTACCGTCGTAAAAAGACCACTCACAGCAATTCGCTCCGGGGGCATAGCATTGATCAGCAGCAGTAACTGTTGTTGCACCACAACACATGATAGCACCCAACAGTTTAAGCATAAACACATTTCTTTTCATAATTGTCTCTCAAAATTAAGGTTAAAAACTGTGAGTAAAATGGATTCAGTAGATAAATTGCAAGGAATAAAAGAGGCTTTCGACGTGTATGCTAGAGCTTTTCTGTGTTTGCTACTGATTCTGAAGCTCTTGTGTATCGCGTAGTCCAAAGTGCTTCAGAAAATCCTTTGTCGTACCATATAAAGTGGGACGGCCCGGAGCTTCCAGTTTGCCCAAAGGTTCAATCAATTGCCTCTCCAATAGGTTCTGAACAATACCTGAACAGTCAACGCCCCGGATCGCTTCCATTTGGGGGCGAGTGATGGGCTGTCGGTAGGCAATGATTGCAAGGACTTCTGCAGATGCTTGTGAGAGCTTTTCTGTCCGTTTGTTGCGGCAAATCAATGCGATAAATGGACTGTATTCTTCACATGTCCGCAGCAAAAAACCATCGGCAATCTCTTCTATTCTAAAAGCTCGTTGCTGCGACAGGTATTCTTGCTGGAGCTCGATAATAAGATCGCGTAGTTGTCGTGGTTTTAGTGGCTGGAAGGTGTCGACGATTTCACGAATCTTTGTGAAGGGTAAAGGATCACTGCTCGCAAATAGCAAGGATTCAATAATGCGTTTTGCGTGCTGCTTCACAAATTTATCTTGTTGCTGAGCTCGTTGTGCCGCCTGTATATTTTCCAGGATTCCAGGAAGGGTAGGCTGTTCCGCGTGATAACGAGGTTGAGGCTTTTTTGGAGCTTCGTCCATCGTTGCAGCAGGTTTTGGATCCACGAATTCAGTCTCAGATTCAGTCGCTATTGCAGCCTCGGCTTCGCTTTCGAGTTCCTGTTCGGATAGATTGATTTCATTGCTCATGATGTCTGATTTCCCAAAATATGCACTGTTTTTTTCTCTTGATTATATATCACACGGGCTTCGCCTGACTTCATGAGTTCCAGTAAAGCCAGGAAGGTCACGATTAATTCTATGCGGCCAGCTGTGGTCAGAAAGACCTCTGTCAATGTAAGGGGGGTTCGTTTTTGCAGCAATTTCTTAAGGAAGATGATTTTGTCCGAGACCTTCCATTCCTCTTCGATAATCGTACCGGTTCTTGGGGCTGCTTTGGCAAGGATCTCCTGAAATAAAACAGCCAGGTCATCGAGGGATAAGTGATCGATTCCAAGGTTTTTCCTGATTTCGTTGCTTTCGACTCCACGCAGATGATAGACACCTTGCCGCTGTTCCCTTTCTGTAAGTTCTTTAGCAGCTTGTTTAAAACGGCAATAGTCGATCAGTTGATGGATGATTTCAAAACGGGGGTCATCGTCTTCCTCGATGGTCGTATTGCTAATCTGCTCGTGCTTTGGAAGGAGTGTCTTGCTTTTAAACCAGACTAAAGTCGCTGCCATTGCGATGAATTCAGCACCGTTGTCGAGGTTGTCTCCGAGGGCTTTCTGCAACTTATCAATAAACTGGGTGGTGATTTGTTGCAAAGAGATTTGATAAATATCAATTTCTTGCTGGCTGATAAGGTGCCAAAGCAGGTCGAGAGGCCCCTCGAAATTGTCTAAAGTGAATGTTTCCAATTCTTTCGTAATCATGCCGACACGATAGCAGAATCGAAGATAAAACGCAAAACTGAAGAAAATGATTGCGGAATATATATCAGGTAGCGTATCTTCCTCATTTTCCTTGGCCAGATAGCTCAGTCGGTAGAGCAGAGGACTGAAAATCCTTGTGTCGCTGGTTCGATTCCAGTTCTGGCCATTTAGTGGGCTTCGCCCCCTAAAACCCCCCACCAGAGGGACGAAGTCCCTCTGGACTCCCTTTACGTTAGCTCCGCCCTCCCCATATGTAGCGTACGCTTTTAGCCCAATGTCGTCAAAATAAAGAAATTTATATGGTAGCGAGGGTGCCAAGATCG
>JBAWVE010000082.1:0-9324 GCA_037147435.1 Parachlamydiaceae bacterium | reverse complement strand
CCGACACAAAGTCACGCCCCAATCCCTTCCAGGAACATAAAATATTCTCCAGAAAGAGCGTCATGCAGTTCAATAATTTGTTCAAGAGACAGGTAAATCATCGATCTGATAACTTTTGCATGAGTTCAGTATCATCTTGAAGAATAATTTTAAGTTCTTTTTTGAAAGATTTATTATCTAAATATTTCGGTGGATTTTCTACAGCATCTTTAGCTAAAATTCCAATTAAATAATCTTTCATACTTTGATGCAGAGCAGAAGCTTTCATCTTTGTAACGGTATGCAAATCGATAGGGCAATCAAATTTAAAGCGAATAACATCTTTGTGCGCAGACATAATTACCTCAAAATTTTCGGTACACCTTTAATTAAATCTTATTATCTTATTTACGACAATAAGATTAAGCTTGGTATAGTGTTCAGCAGAATTCGGATTATAAAGCACGTTAGGGATTTTGCGGTCTCTGTAAAGGTCTAAATTCGCCTGTTTCCATAACTTTGCTCTGTCGCCAAAATACAGGCAATAGTTTTACTTATTCCGTTGAACCCACTCCGTTACATTTTTTATGAGATTCTCCCTTATAGGAAGATAAGTCTTGGGATTTTCCGGAGGATAGTCAAAATCATAATCAATCTCTCCATTAAGCAGCTCTTCCTTAGATCCATGCCATGTATGCTCTATTAAACCTATGAACCTTGAATCCATGGAGCCACGTCTGTTTGATGACACCATAAACATCGGGGTTTCAAAAGCAAGGCAAGGCATTGCTGCATGCAATCGTGTGGTGACGACACATTTGCATTTTCGATATAAATTCAAAAGAAATTCAGCGTATTTTAATCGGTGCTCGACAGTAAGGAGTCCCAGAAGGGCCCTGCCATGCGTGAGAACAACGACAGGTGAGGAGGTTCTTGATTTAATATAATCAACAGTTTCCTGATCCAGGTCGACAAGATAGATCAGGTTGTTTCTCGTCCGACATTTATTTTCCAGTGTTAGGGTTAAACAGCCAGAAAAATAACTCGGGATGCCTCGTTTTTGCAACTCGTTCAAAGTAAAAAGGTCTCTGGCGCCGATTGGGCTATGTTTTCTTAAATATTCAATATTGTTGTCTGAAAATACGATGGGAAGAAATGTGCCTGTCAAATGGATAGAGATGAAAAAAGGATCAATAGCAGGTGCTGGAGGCCAACTTCTTGCGGGAGGAGGAATGGGAAGATCCCAATACCCCCCCTCATGGTGCATAAACCAGCCACTGACTAGGGTTTTCACAGGGGTTCTGTAAGAGAACTCGCTGATTAATTCTCTATCGACAGCAACTGATTTTTTTGGAAGAAGCCTCTTCGCTGCAATCGTTTGGATATCATCCCCAATGTTAATCGTTGAAGCTGAAATATACCCGAAGGTTTCAGTTCCACTTGCAGGAAGGACAAAAAAAAGCAGGGATGATAATGTTAAACAAAGTATTTTTAGCATATCGTAGTCCCATTTGTATTATTGGTTTTTATAATTTTTTTCTAAACAACAATGTGTTTCCATATTCTAGTTCACAAACTATGTCGCACTGGTCAAAAATGGGCCATAGGGCTTTCATTTTTGTAGGTTTTCCACCGATCATCACCAGAGCATTCGACAAGAGCACATAACCCCCGGGCACTACTTTCGGTAAATATAACTCGCTATCCAGTAGGGCACCCTCTGCAGAAAAATTCCCATCAATATGGATAAAATCAATCGTTGGGATGCGCAAAACAGCCTTCTGAGACGTCGTGCTAAGGATTTTACAATAGGAAGTTAGAGACCAGAGATTCAGCATGTGGAGAAATTGATTTTTTACAGCTTTCATATCCAGTCCCGCCCACCAAACGGTGTTGGGATCTTCAGTGGTAAGGCCTCTTACTGCCTCAGCATTTGACCAGGCATCAATGATGTAGGCACGTCCACTTCCAACATGTTTTAGTGCTGCAAGAAGAGGGAGTGAGGAGGATCCTGTAAAAGCCCCGATTTCAACGCAAACCCCAGGCTGTGTCAGGACAACTAATTCCATCAGCAATTTTGCCTTTTCCTCAGAGCACCAGCTATTTTTCACAGACTCGAATACTTGATTTTCTAATTGAATCAGACTTGGATTTTTAAGCCTTCCCAACACGCTCTGGTTCTCAACAGGCAAATACTTTGGATTCCATTCAGCATTCAACAGGCTGCTGCTGGCAAAAAGAATCAATGCACAGGTGAATTTTACAAAATTCATTTTATCTCCTTGATTTTAAGCGCCATGTGGGTAAACCCCACCTAAATTAATGAAAGTTTCATTTTTTATTGGAAACTCATTTCTATCGATAAACTGAGGATTTTTTCGTTTAAACCAGAACAGTTTACCCGTGCTCGTTGATTGTGGATCTTTGTGGCGCTTGACTTCTCCCAAATACTGGCAGTCAATTGATTGGCTAAGATATTCCACATAAGCCGTGTGGATGACGCCCACATCATTGGCGACTTCCAGGATTACGTTATCTCCAACCTTTAACAGTTTTTGGATGATTTTAATCTGTTCCTGCAAGGTCTCATGCATGAGATGCACGACAAGAAAAGCAATCACAACATCGAAGTGCTCTTCGCAATTAAGATAAGATAAATCGGCCAAGTCCATCCTTCGATGTAAATAAAAAATGTTGTTCAAATGGCTATTGAAAAGACATAAGTCATACAGCATATCTCCATGATGGGCATAATACGCCGTATTGTTAGCCTCCACCATCACACAGGCACTGTGTGGATACTCATGAGCAATCCGCAACGAGAAATATCCTTGAGCAGCCCCTAAATCCAATACTGAAAAAGGGCGGTTATAGCCATCCAGAACAGGCTTAATCAACTCATACCTGGGTTCACACTGATCGCTGCCGACAGGGTAGATATCGTTTCCAATCACAAGGTCCTGATAAATGGAGTCTGAGTACTTATGTAAAAATGACTCCAATTTAACCTCAGAAGGCGTTTCAGCACTCAGAGACGATGCAAAAATCAGAAACACAAACAGTAAAGGCACTTGTAAAAGACCCTGTACTTCTTTTATCTTTTTCACTTGATTTTCCTTATTTCAAATTGTCCCCCGGTGGTTCCAAGATAGGGATCTTGGCCCCAAACAGTCTCCTTTCGATGAGCTTTTAAAAAGTCTTGCACTGCATCCGCAATCCCTGTCCATCCATAATCATCACCCAGGATATATCCTCCCACCTTGACTTTGGGGAAATAATTGGTGAGATCACGCATGACAGCATTGTAGGAGTGTTCCCCGTTAATATAAACATAGTCAAAGTAATTATCGGGGAAGAGCATTGCTGCATCTTCAGATTTCATCCTGACGATTTCAACATTGGGATAGGGTGCAAACGCTTTGCAAACGCCTTCATACTCACGATCTCTAAAATCCTGTTTTGCAGGGGTGGGATCAGTCTCCACATCTGTTTGCAGACCATATTCCCAAGGATCAATGAGATATAATTTAGAAGGTTGGGCCGGTACAAGGACATGATAAGCAAACACGCCGTAACTCACGCCAATCTCTGCTCCTATGTCCCCAGGCTTAATCAGGGACAAGATAAACCGTTCTCTATCAACACGGCCATCACTGGGAATCGTGTCTGAACATATCCAACCGCTGGATAAGCTGATGATGCCTAAAAGAAGGATAATTTTTTTCATAACATTCCGTGGGTTATTGAGGTGTGTTTAAATAATCTGGAGCCCCGATATCTGATAACGAATTTAGCATATTGGTCACGAGATCAAATGTCAGGCAATAACGTTGAATTCCTGGAGGGAGATAGTTTTCCATGTCGTATGGCATATAAATGTTTTGATTTCTTGAAAATTCAAGCAACTTAATGATCCCTGACCGACGAATGATCATTGAAGCTGTCCCAAAGCGGGCCGCCATTTTGGAGAAATGGTCGTTAATCTGAAATTTTTTGGTATATTTATCGCTGTATCTTTCTTTGGGACTGCAGTCCATATCAGGACGTTTGGTGGCGCCAGAAGCCGGTGCGTACTTGCCCACGCCGACGCGATAATCAAAATCGGTAAATAGCACATCCCAATGATTAGCTCCAACGACGGCATCAAGTTCATCGATGAGATCAGACAGTTGGCGCACATCTCCCAATACTTCAACATCATCTTCCATCACCCAAATCGTTTCATAGCCTGAGTCGTAGGCATCTTGCAGAATCGAAATATGGCTAAGAGAACACCCCATGGCGCCAAGAGACATGCAGTGGACGAAATAGGTTTTACCACTATCTGACATAAACTCATGACTTGGAATTTTTTTTCCATCCCTTTCAACATATGTCGTTGCCAAAAGAGGGGTCATTCCGGGCTGGTATTTGACACCTATATCATTGATTGCCTCAATGGTTAATTCCCAACCATTGACAGCAGAGAAACGATAAGGGCTAACCCCGTATTTTTCCAGATATTGTTTTGACAGGGCGTATTTTTGAGGTCTTCTATCTAAATTGATCATATAGATAAAATCGATATTCCGCATCGTGTGACCATCGCCTTTACCTTCCGCTTTCTTTAAATGATCAATCAATTCCCCATAAGAAAATGTGCAGAAACAGAGTAGAGATAGTGACATTAGAAATTTACACATGACAGTATCCAGGTATCAGTTAAATATTGAGTCGTACATGCATTTGCGGACGAAGACAGCTTCACCTTCTTTTCCTTCCTCATACCAATGAGAAAGCAGAGTCAGTCCCTGATCTTCCAATGCTTTTTTCAGCGACTGGAACGAAGTCACATTTTTCTTGGAGGATGATAAATGGGTTTTAGTCACTAGGACACTTACCGTCTTTAGAATCTCTGGTGAACTCTTTATAATCCGCCCCTCAATGCCCCCTGCATCTAAACGAAGAAAATCGATATGGGTGATCCCATTCTGTTTACACCATGCATCTAAAACAATGCAGGGGACTGTGATTTTCTTATCTTTCCTCTCAAAGTGTTGTAGAGAAGCATTATCATCATCACCCCACAAGTGTACCGTACCGTTGAATGTGTTAACAGCCAGATTAAAAGTAGTGACATTTGGCAAAGACTGAGTTCTTTGCACAAGTTCAGAGTATGCTCTTGGAAGGGGTTCAAAAGCATAAACAGTTCCATAGGGAAAGCCTCTACCTAAACCCTCTGTCCCCCGCCCCTCGTAGGCCCCGATTTCAACAATCACCGGATTGTAAGGGATAAAGGCTTGAGCATAAGTGTTCATGTTGTTGATATTTTCACATGGACTACCTAACGTTCCCTCAAATTTAAATTGAGGATTAACAGCCTGCACAGTCACCGCTGTTAAAAGGAAAGTTATAATAATAAACCTGGTTTTGAGCATACTACCTCGGCAAGTCGATCGAAGCCGAGAGCCTAGCACATTAGACTGTTTTCTTGAAATATCATTTTTATAAATCATCTGATGTCTGATATAGGGTCAAGCATGTTTGTGACGAGATCAGATGTTAGACCATAACGTTGGATCTTCAATGGCAGATAATTTTCCATATCATAAGGTAAATAAATATTCCGATCCCTTGAAAATGTAAGCAATTTAATTATACCGGAACGGCGTATGATCATGGAAGTCGTTCCAAAACGGGCCGCTATCTTACAGAAATGATCGTTTATTTTTATGCTTTTTGTATACTTATCACTGTACCGTTCCTCACGACTGCAGTCCATATCAGGCCTTTTACCAGCACCCAATGCCGGTACGTATTTACCGTTTCTAGAACGGTAATCAACGTCCGTAAATAACACATCCCAATCTTCGACTCCAACCACTGCGTCGAGCTCATCAATAAGATCTGAAAGCCTGTGGGGATCTTCTAGTACTTCGATATCATCTTCCATCACCCAAATCGTCTTATAGCCTGAATCGTACGCGTCCTGCAGAACCGAAATATGACTGAGCGAACAACCTATAGCCCCCAGTGACAAACGGCCCCCAAAATAGGTTTTACCACTATCTGTCATAAACTCATAGCTCGGTATTTTTTTGCCATCGATTTCGACAAACGTCGTCGCTAATAGAGGAGTCATTCCCGGTCGGAATTTAACCCCAACATCATTAATGACTTCTATGGGTAATTCCCATCCATTGACAGCTGAAAAGCGATAGGGATTGATTCCATATTTTTCAAAATATTGCTTGGATAAGGCGTATTTTTGAGGTCTTTTATCCAGATTAATCATGTAGATAAAATCAATATTCTTCATGTTATGGTCATGACCTTTTCCCTCTGCTTTTTTTAGATGGTCATAAAGCTCTCCATAAGAAAAAGTACAGAACAACAAAAAAGACAAACACGAGACGAGTTTTGTCATGGTTTCATCCGGCTATGGGTTTAACCTAGTTTTAATCGAATATTGAATCATATAGACACTTACGTACGAATATGGCTTCCCCCTCTTTACCTTCTACGTACCTATGGGAAAGAAGTTCGAACCCCTGATCTTCCACTAGCATTTTCAACAAACGGAATGAAACAACTGACCTAAAGGAGGGTGATAGATGTGTTTTTATTCCAATAACACTTACAACCCCCAAAACGACTGGCGAACTCTGTAATATCTGCCACTCGATTCCACCTGCATCCAACCTTAGAAAATCAACATGGCTTATTCCCTGAGTTGCACACCATTCGTCCAGAACAACACAGGGAACAGTAATCGCGCTCTCCTCATTTTCAGGAGGCAGAAGAGATGCTTTGGCATCGCTGCCCCACAAAGTTGCTGACCCGCTATAGGTGTTAACCGCAAGCTGGACTGGAAAAACATGTTGTATAGACTGCGTATTTTCTACCAGATAAGAATAGGCTGTTGGATTAGGCTCAAAGGCAAATATTTTACCATAGGGGTAAGTTGAAGCTAGATTCCGTGTTCCTGCGCCCGCATGGGCTCCGACTTCAATAATTACCGGATTGTAGGGCATAAAAGCTACGCCAGCACTATTCATATTTTGGATATTATCAGTGGGATTGCCAAAATACCCCTCAAATTTAAATTGAGGGTCGATAGCTTGCCCGTGTGTGGATGTCAGGAGTAAAACTGTAATCAAAAATAGTGTTTTGTACATATCCTAACCTATCGATAAAAGGATAATGGAGTAGATCAATGCAAAAAAGAGAAAGGCCCCTAAACTATGGGGATTATCTTCAGGCAATTCATGTCGGATCACGTTCATGATCACACCACCGCCAATAAAGGCGCTTGCCAACGCGATAGACACAGCGGATAATGTGAACCACACCCCGACAAACCAACCTAAAAACAGACTGGCAACCAACAGCCATTTGCCATAGCGTTGTTGCTCTTCCCGATAGTTTTTGTTTAAGGAATAGTCATTAACAAAGTAATGAAGACCCATTGCCAGGGTAAAAAGAGCCAGCGGCCTAACCTCTGGATTATTTTTATCGACAATGGCATAGCCAACGAGAAAATTGAATAAGACATAAGAAAGCAGGCTAAACCAATAGGGACGTGTTGATTTACTCCCATCCGCCGTTCTGTCATCAACGAAAAATAATAAAAAACCCAATAGGGCCATAATATACACATGGCGCTCAAGATAGGGAAAGGCTCCACTATGGACGACAATATAATCGCTTTTACTGAGTTTAGGAAGGAGATCTAAAAATACGTATGCAATGGCAATACCACCGCCGGCCGAAAGAAAACGTGCTTGAAAGCCTGTAGTGCACCAGCGCATTCTATCAGCAAATAAGTGCACGCAGGCAAAAATCACAACTGAAATCAAGGCTATCGCCGGATAAGGCATTGGCCCTCCTGTCCTGTCATTTTATGATTAACGAGGGATGTTTTGGCATTACTGCTCCACAGGGGTGCTGACCTGCAGTAAGTGTTCACCGCAGGTTGGACAGGAAAAACATTTCTTATAGCTTGCCTGTATGCCGCTGTAAGCTGGAAAAATGAAATTATAAATAACGTTTTGTACATAAAACCTCTATGAGGCTTAGACAGTACCATAAAAGGTAACTTTTGTGAATTATTTTTAGCTTACTTATAGTTTGCGCCACCATTGTCGGAAATGGCTCGGGGTTGCGTAGAGACGATGTCATGGATCACCGCATACATGTTAATCGTACTCGGTAAATAAAATTCCATGTCGTAGGGCAAAAACACTTTATGCTGCTTGATAAAATCAAGAATTTTCTTCATCCCCTGCCGACGGATTATCATCGAATAAGCACCATAACGTGCCCCAATTTTTCTAAGCTCTGGGCTTATATCTGTTCTTGCAGAAAATCTTTTCGCGTTTTTTGGGGTGAAGTCTGGCTTTCTTGCATACCCTAGACAAGGGACATACTCACCTTGTTGATTTTTTGTATCTCGGTCCGTAAATAAAATATCCCATTTCTTTCGTCCCACTAAGGCATCGAGTTGGCTAATATGACGGGACAAAAGATGCGGATTTTTGATCACTTCGATATCATCTTCCATTACCCAAATAGTTTCATAGCCAGAATCATATGCGTCTTGAAGAATAGACAAGTGGCTAAGTACAATGCCTATGGCTCCGCGAGACATGCAATGACAGAAATAGTTCTTCCCAATCACATGCATAACCTCGTGCTGGGGTTCAAAATCCCCATCAACCGAGTAAGAAGTCCCCCATAAATCTTCAACCATTCCCCGTTTGTATTTTACGCCAAGAGTGTTTATATCTTTTAAAGACAGTTCCCATCCATTAACGGCAGAAAATCGATAGGGATAAATGCCATACGGGGCAAATTGCTTCAGACTACGTTCAAGTTTTTCCGGCCGCTGATCCAGGTTAAGAATATAGATAAAATCGATATTACGGATTTGATTGCACTTACAATTGGATTTGTCCCCCGCAGGCTTAAAATACTGCTCAATCCCAGCTTGGAGGGTCTCGGAATACATAAATACTAACAAAAATAAAATCAGGAATCGCTTCATTTATCACTTTCTTTGGCTGCGTTGCGTGCTCAGAGGACATGTTCTCGAGGAAATCAAATGATCCCAAGGTTTCTCAAAACAACATCGGGTACGATTTAACCGTCTTTTTTACCCTTTTTTCGGCATGGTTTAAATGAAGGTAACACTTTTGGGACGATGATCACCAGCATGAGGAGAGTCTTTTGTCAAAAAAATAAAATAACAGGATAGGGAGGATGGGTAGGATAAGCAGGATACCTTCGGCTGAAGAGTTGTCTTTACCTCGGAAATCAAATATTGTGAGAAGTCGTATCATCTTCGGCAAGCCGAAGATGATACGA
>JBAWVE010000081.1:0-9414 GCA_037147435.1 Parachlamydiaceae bacterium | reverse complement strand
TCGCCTCCTTCGCGATCTTCGCGTTCAAATATTCAGAGCAGCGTTTCTTTTCGCGAGAACTCCTGAGACATGGTCAAGCTCCTTGCACTTTACCTAAACACCTGCTAGAATTTAAAACCTCTGAGCGGGTTGAATAACTCGCTCCTCATTATGCTAACTTAGGGGTATATCTCATGTTATCTAATATTTCTATGATCCATAAAAAACTGTGTGCTCTGTTCTTTTTATCTTTTTTATTCACCTTTCCAACCCCAAGTGAACTGCAAGCCGATATCTGTGGTAAATTCGACTTGGGTCCAGCCTATCTACACATTGATGTCTTGGAATCCGGGAAAACGGTACAGTCGATTAATATGCCCGGTCTAAGGGGCGACAGTACGATCATCCTATGGAAAGGGGTCTGCCTCAAGCCATTTCTTACCTATGGAGGAAAGGGCAACTCGCAAGTAATTACTGGAGGTTGCGGCGTCGGTCACTACACTCCCATTGGCGACAAATGTTCTGTGACCCCTTCGGTCGGCTGCAGCTATACAAATTTTAGAACTCATTATCATTACCATGTCTCTCCTGAAACAACAGTTATCCTGAAAGAGCTCTTTCAGTCGATCTCACCATACGTTTCGCTGGATGCCTCATTCTGCTTCAGCAAAGGATGGCGTGTTATAGGCTCCTATCAATACGTGTGGAGCTTTACTCATACAACGATTAAAGGGATGGGAGAGACCGACAGCAGGCCAACAGGCTCAAATTACGGCTTGATGTTTGAATGGGACGCCAACGAAAAATGGTCTCTCAATCTCGGATTCGGTTACAACGTCAGTTTAACGCATGAAAAGCATGGGATTCGAGGTTATGGAACACGCCTTGGATTTGCCTACTGGTTTTAAGGCTCTACCGCTTAGGGGGCGACAATATCGGGAAGGGGGCGTCCCTGATGGTAATAGGAAGGACCAGGCATGGCAATCATCGCACCACCAAGGCAAATGATTCCGTCGTAAAACACGATCGACTGGCGGGCGGTCACAGCGCGTTGAGGGACCATAAAACGCACATGTATAACCCCATCTTCGATCGACATGATCTCACATTCCTGATCTGGCTGCCGGTAGCGGACTTTGGATCGGCAGCGGTAGGGTAGATTGGCTGGAGGTTTTCCTGAAACCCAGCTCATTTCAGTGGCGGTCAATTCGTCGCAGTAGAGCGAAGGGTGGCGCTGCCCCTGCGCCAGAAATACAATATTTCGTGGAACATCTTTGCCAACAACAAACCAGGCTTCACCAGGACCGCCCACTCCCATTCCCTTACGCTGCCCGGGGGTGTAATAAGCGACGCCCTCGTGTTGACCGACAACATGCCCCTCAAGAGTCTGGAACTCACCGGGAGTACACGCCAGGTACCCGCCCAGGAACTCCTTAAAATCTCTTTTACCTATAAAACAGATCCCTGTGCTGTCTTTCTTGGCAGAATTGGCTAGAGCGTGATGATGAGCCAAACGACGCAAGTCAGTTTTTAACATATCACCAATGGGAAAGAGTACTTTACTTAACGCCTGCTGCCCGATGGTGTAGAGAAAGTAGCTTTGATCTTTATTAGGGTCTTCTCCTTTGTGCAATTGCCACTCGCCATTGTGGAAAACATTGCGGCAGTAGTGCCCAGTAGCGAGGAAGTCCCCACCGATGGCCAATGCTTTTTCCAGTAAAACTTTAAACTTGATTTCACGATTGCACAAAATATCTGGATTTGGAGTATGCCCGAGCTTGAATTCCTCAAGGAAGTGAGTGAAGACATTATCCCAATATTCTTTTGCGAAATTTACGGAATAGTAGGGGATGCCAATTTGATCGCACACACGGACAACGTCATCATAATCGGCAGCAGACCGGCAATTTCCTTCGGCGTCCTGCTCTTCCCAATTTTTCATGAAAATGCCAACGACGTTATACCCCTGTTCTTTAAGAAGTAAAGCCGAAACGGCAGAGTCAACCCCACCGGACATACCAACAACGACTGTTTTCATGGCAATGACCATCCTTTTACAAGATTTCGGACAACGTTGTTGTAACAAAGGTCTTCCATAATCACTTCAGGAAGGGCTAACTGAGTCCTTAACAGATTAAGCATGCACGGATATGTTCCAGCATGATCAAAACTAGGAAAGAATAATTCATCCTCCGACTTACCAAAGGCGACGTCATTAGGATAGAAAAAGTCGGCGCCAAAGCACATGGAGTTGGCTCCACCCAGTACTAACAGATGCTCTATATGCCGGGCAAAGAAATTGGGAGATTCTTTCCCTAATAAGTAACGAATAAAGTTAATTCCGATTAGTCCTTCCCGTTTGATAATCTCTTTGGCGATATCATCCGGAAGATTGCGGGGAAAATTGGTGATGGTACGCATATTGGAATGACTAGCAAGGACGGAGACTTTCAGTCCGCGGCGATCGATATAATCCAATAATCCGTAAGCTAAATAATCGGACGCATGACTGAGATCTAGTGCGATATTATGATCGCACAGATAATCGACGACTTTCTTACCATCATCTTTCAGGCCGATGTTGGTCAAGGATCCACCACCAAAGCGATTTTCAGTATTCCATGTCAGTGACAGATACATTATATTTCCGGTGTGCTTACGGAAAAGTGTTAATTTTTCCAGCTGTTTTTCCAGATCATCCTCTTCACTGCAAAGCGCCGACATATTCTCTATAGCAGCCACAATGCCAATTTTCTTAAACTCTTTAAAATTATTGAGGTTTTCTGCATTTCGAACGAGACTAAAATCATCAGGATACATCACTGGGAGCTTGCGGAACATGTCAGCTTGCTTCCACCCGCTCAAAGAGGAGTTAAGAACCGTTTCGGAAAAAATAGCCATTGTTTGAATTTTAACGTGCCCTTCTCTTAACTGCGGAATAGAGCAACGGACAGCTCTATCGAAGGGAGTACGGCGCGGATCACGACTTAAATAACACAACAAGTCGCAGTGAAGATCGGCTATCACTAAAGGATACTGTAGAGAAGTGAGCATGACATCATCCAAAAAATAGAGAACCATAAGAGACAGCGAGACATTGGGTAAATTCAACGCAAAGACGCAAAGAGGCAAAACAGGGGATTCTCGGAGAAAGATCGAAAGTAGGCGATGCTCTATCCCAAAAGGAATTGTCCTTCTTCAAGTCTCTGCATCTTTGTGTTGAATTTCGCTCTTTTGCCACAAGAAATCCTCTATTTTTCCAGTTTAAAGCTCGACCATAAGGCAGGCTGCTGATCAATTGTGAAATCATCTGTGGTCACAGACAAGTGTTGAGGAAACCCTTCTGCCCGATTAATGCGATAGGAAAAACCAAGCCGATTAAACTGGGTAGGATCGTACCCATGAAGGCAGTGTCTTGGAATAAATAGATGGAGAGTGTATCCATTTTTTTTGATGGTGCTTTTGGTCTTCAATTCAGCGGGATCACAAAGGGGATGCGTGTCTTCCGTTCGAAAATGAGTGATTTCCCCGGCAAAATGACCATCAACACCTTCTGCCAGAAAGAAAAAGTGATGACAAAAGCGGGTATTAAAACCAGAAGATTTGACATCACGTGTGTCCACAAACAACTCGACACTGTCACCCAGCTCTACAGCCGGATAACGGGCGGAACGGAATGGCACATTGACTTCGATATGCAATTCCAACCCTTCCTCACACCACCCCATCGACACATCAGCAAAAGATTCCTCTGCACACAATCCCGACGTGTCAGGCAGTAGAAATTTTTGCCCGTGAACTCTTTCGCTTTTTAAACGGTCCACATAGTGACAATCCGCACTAATTTGAAAAAAATTCACGGGTGTAAGCGGGACAAATTCCTCAGAGAACATTACCCCTCGTTATAGTATACAGGCTGTTCAACAGGATCCGCCATTGCAGTTTGATTGAGATAATCAAGGGAAATGGCTTTCTTATCCTTCATTTGATTTAACAAGAGAACCATAAGGCGCCTTTGTGCATCAATAGAGAGGAGGCTGCGCGCTTGGGCAATACTGCCAGCAACAGCTTTATCGCCATCTACGGTTCCTTTGCTCAAAACATGGAAGAAGTTGAGGTCGCCATTGGCAGGTGCATTCACACTTGTCCACTCACCTATAGCAAGATTAAAGACATTCGTGTGGTCCAATAAAGCATCTCCATTGCTCCGCGCATTCACATATTCAGCACGTTCCAGCTTCCATTGATCCGCCAAGGGAGCACGGGCAACAAGAGATTTTGTTTCATCTTTTTGTGTGGCCGTTTTTTTTGTCATCGAGGAAACAAGAGCTGGATCTTGCTGAAGCTTCTCTTTGAGATCCTTTAAATAAGGATAGAGACGCAGGGTTGCGGCGTAATCTGCAATCATTTCCTGGGGGGCAGTCCCAGGGGTTGCAGCAGCAGCATAGTTAGTGCGTATTGCCTTCAGAAGCTTATCGAAATATTTCTCCGATACAGCAGCTTTAGCATCAGCAAAGACCTTCCAGCTGCCATCTTCTTTCTTAAACTCACCGGCATTCTCCTCGCGGATAGTGACATAGTACGCTTCCAGCTGTTTATCCACCAATTTGCCTAATACGCCTTCTTGATCGGCTTCAGCAAACGTCATGATTTCAGAAGCTGCAGAGCGGTCGATCACGCTGATCCGATAATAGACAGCATTGTCCGCAGTATATCGAGACAACTTCTCCGCAGCATTTTTAGCAGCAGGTTTAACGTCTCCCGTCTCGCTAGATAAGGGCGCTGCATCGAGCACAAGCATCAAGGACATCGCATCCTTAAGCCCGGAGAATAGGGAGCTCACCCCTTTTGCATGCAAATTGGCAACAACTTTTGTAGAAGTGGCATCAGCCAACGCCTGATTGAGCCGTTCCGGATGTTCATCAATCACGGCATTACGGGCGAAGGCATCAACACGGGCACGTGTTTTACCATCCAGACTGTCAAGGGAGGTAAAACGTTCTTCACGAGTTGCACCTTTTTTGACGCCAAGCTCAGTAAACTGCTTTTTCAGAAGAGCCCATCCGTTATCGCTTACTTCCCAATTCCACGACTCCTTTACCCCGACACTTCCTTCCAAAGTCTTTTTACTGACTTGTGCTATTTCCAGCAAATACTGCTTTTGCACCAATTCTGGAGCCTTTAAGGAAACTTGTGCAGCAGTCAGGAAAGTCGACGGCATTGACAGTTTAGCTTTGTCGCTATCTGAACGTTTAGCGATAGCATCAAGATAAGCTTCAAATTTTTGCAGAGCAGAGAAATTATTCAAACGAAATTCTTTAGGTAAACGGAAAATCTCCCCGTTGACTGATTCTAACGCATAGGCATCAAGCGTTTGGTAAGTAAAGGGATCGACAAACACCGAGTTTCCCATGTCCTGAAAAAGACGGCGGAAAAGCATCACCTGGCGCCATACATTAGAAGCCCCATTTTGATCCATATTCAGGCGACGCAGCTGCTCGCTCAGGTACTCCTGGCTTGTGGCTACACCAAGGTGAGGACTCTTAGCATTCTGCTGAAAACTCAGTTCGGCATTGCGCGCAAGATCCGCCAAAGCATCCGTCCGGGAAACTTCATAGCCTTTCTGCTCAGCAATGATCGCAGCGTTCATAATAAACTCAGCAGTTAAGCGCATAAACCGCGGTCCAAACCAATCTTCAGCTGTATGATATCCAAACAGAGAAAGATCCATGCGGTCAAGGTTGGGATCTGGTTTTACCCAGTTACTCTGCTTCTCCTGATAATGCAACACCTGGCGTAAAAGCTGTTGGGGAAACTGTTTTTCCATCAAAAACAACCCTGCACGAGCCTGAAGGGCAGCAGGATCCAGAGGATCTGTTGCACCACGCATCTGGTGGAAATAGGATGCCATTGCCGGAGAAAAGTAGTTCCATGCCGATTCCACACCAACGAAAGGGGCTTGCGGATGAGTGTACAAGGAGAAACGTTTTTCTTTCTCGACACGGCTTGTAAAATCAGGTCTTAAGTCAGAAGCATACTGTGTAGCCAGGATCACACCCAGATTGGTCAGAATGAAATCCTTAACGACGACCCCATCATTGAGGAAATTTGGGCCCCATGCTCCTCCAAACAGGATTTTATCCATGGAATCGGTGCTGATAAATGCGACCATTTCATCCAATTGATGGCGCGTGACAGTGCTGCCATCTACTGTTTTAAAAGCGATCTGTTCGCGGAACGAGCCATCGGACAGGGAGCTGTAAGTTCCGAAAAAAGAGAATGAAATGACAATGACAACGGTGATGACAACGAAGAAATACCGTTGATGCCTGCGGAAAAAGTCCAACATGATCGTAATCCTTTCCTGTTTGTGAGAGTTGGGAATAGAGTACCAAAAAACCTCCTTTCTCACAAATGGTATTATGCCTGGCTTAAAACACCTTGCAATTTATCCATGAAATCATTAGAATACAAGCTGTATGAAATATTTAGCGAGACATATCGAAAAACAAATTCTGGAATCGGCCAAGCACTTCAAAGCTATTTTGCTTCTGGGGGCTCGGCAAGTTGGGAAAAGCACCCTATTAGCACATCTTCTGCCCAACGTCAAAACTTTTGTTTTTGGCCCCGTTCAGGATATTTATAAAGTTCGTCAAGACCCCGATTTTTTCTTGGAGTCTTTTCCGTCACCTCTGATTTTGGACGAGGTGCAATACGTTCCAGAGCTACTGGCATCTCTTAAACAAAAAATGGATCGACACGAAGCTAAAGGACAATATTTTTTAACGGGATCTCAAAATTTTAGCATGCTGCGGAATGTTGCTGAAAGCATGGCGGGACGTGTAGGCATATTCCATCTGGATAATTTTACACCTCAGGAGATCTTGGGACTTGGCAAGAAAGAGGGATGGATTCCCCATTATTTAGAAGATCCTGAATCTTTTTATAAAAAACGCAGTACTTTTTCCTCGGCGATCCCCCCATTAATTGAGTTCCTATTTAGGGGAACATTTCCGGGAACCCTGGATCTTCCGACATCACAAATTCCACGTTATTTTTTGTCTTATTTGCAAACTTATGTTGATCGCGATGTGCGGACGATGGAAAATATTCAAAGCCTTGCGGAATTCGACCGATTTTTGGGGATTGCCGCTTCGCTGACGGCGCAGGAGCTCAACGCTTCACAAATTGGACGTGAAATAGGCATTTCCCCACAGACCGCTCGTCGTTGGCTTGACCTTCTTACCTATACATACCAATGGTCCGAACTTTTCCCTTATTTTGGAAATACGATCAAACGGATTAGTGGAAAGAAAAAGGGATATTTCAAGGATACCGGATTTGCCTGCTATCTCCAAGCAATAGACTCTCCGGAAGGGTTAGCCAAGAGCCCTAAATTGGGAGCTATTTTTGAAACGTGGGCGATCAATTACATCCACCAACAGTTTGCCACACTCCCCGTCGCACCACACACTTATCACTGGCGCACAGGTGGCGGGGCAGAGGTCGATTTAATCATTGAAAAAGCGGGAAATCTTTATCCGATAGAGATGAAATGCAAGACTCACCTGTCTAAGGGCGATCTGACGGGGCTGAAGGCGTTTCGTGAAACTTATCAGAAGCAAGTAATGCAAGGGCTTGTCATCTATGCTGGCTCCGAAGTTTATAAACTTGACGAGCATACGCTGGCAATCCCCTGGAATTTAATTTAAAACAATTTATTAGGAATAAAACATGACATTCAAGACCCTAGGACTTTTAGAAGAACTCTTAAAAGCCATCGAAGATCAAGGTTACACCACACCAACGCCGGTACAACTGCAGGCGATCCCCCTGATCCTCCAGAAAAATGATATTATTGTCGGTTCCCAGACGGGAACCGGTAAAACAGCCGGATTCACATTGCCGTTATTGCAACTGTTGAGCACGCGCACAGTGGAAAAGAATCAACATGCCGTACGCGCCCTGATTTTAACCCCCACACGCGAATTGGCCGCACAGGTCCGTGAAAGCGTGCAAACTTACGGAA
Organism: Parachlamydiaceae bacterium; assembly: GCA_037147435.1. Classification (GTDB taxonomy): domain Bacteria; phylum Chlamydiota; class Chlamydiia; order Chlamydiales; family Parachlamydiaceae; genus JBAWVE01. The sequence goes on along the minus strand of JBAWVE010000081.1, from coordinate 1,406 downwards.
AACACCTCCCCTTACGTTCAGCCGTTGTCGTTGGAGGCGTCAATATCAATTCTCAAATTAAACAGTTACGCAATGGAACAGACATTCTTGTTGCTACACCAGGTCGCCTTTTGGACCTGGTTTCACAGAAAGTCGTCGATCTATCGAAAGTTGAAATTCTCGTCCTGGATGAGGCTGATCGCATGCTGGACATGGGTTTTATCCATGACATTCGTAAAATCTTGGCCCTGTTGCCAAAGCAGCGCCAAAATCTTTTATTTTCCGCCACATTTTCGGATGAAATCAAAAGACTTGCAGATAGCTTCTTAAAATCACCTAAGATGATTGAAGTGTCTCGCCGCAATACCACGGGAGAACTTATCTCCCAGATCGTTTATCCGGTCGACAGTAAAAGGAAGAGAGAGCTTTTGTCCTTTTTGATCTCATCAAAAAACAGACATCAGGTCCTTGTATTTACCCGCACAAAACATGGCGCTAATCGGCTTTCCTTGCAGTTGATTCATGATGGCATCACTTCAGCAGCCATTCATGGAAATAAAAGTCAGTCAGCCCGTACCAAAGCTTTGGCTGATTTCAAACAGGGCGCCGTCAGGGTTTTAGTCGCTACTGATATCGCTGCACGCGGATTAGACATCGACCAACTCCCATTTGTCGTGAACTACGAACTGCCCAATGTGCCGGAAGATTATGTGCATCGCATCGGACGTACCGGCCGAGCTGGTAATGAAGGTGAAGCGGCTTCACTTGTATGCATCGATGAGCATAAGCTCTTAAAAGATATTGAACATATGTTAAAGGGTGACATCAAGAAAGTCGTAATCCCTGGCTATGAGCCGGATCCGTCAATTAAAGCCGAGCCTATTGTCAATGGCCGCATGCAGCCAAAAGGCTCTAAACCTGCCCAAGGCAGAAGCAGCGCTGGTTCTCAAGGCGGCAGACGCCCCCAACCAAGACAGCGCTAAGGTGTTGCAAAAAGGCATGGTTCAATGAACCATGCCTTAGAGAAAGAGAGGGTGACTAACACCCTCTATATACACAACCTTCTAATATTCCTGAATTTAGAAAGCCGCTGCAACGAGTGCTTCACTACCAGCCACTGTCGCTCCCTCTGCCACAACTGCAGATCCAACGTTGTTAACAGCAGGTGTTTTCACAGCCACCACAGCAGTTGCCTCTTGAGTAGCAGGTGTTTTCACAGCCGCTACATCCTTTGCATCTTGAGCAGCAGGTGTTTTTACAGCCACTACAGCCTTAGCATCATGAGCAGCAGGTATTTTCACAGCCGCTACACCCTTTGCATCTTGAGTAGCAGGTGTTTTCACAGCCGCTACAGCCTTTACATCCTGAGCAACAGGTGTTTTCACAGCCGCTACATCCTTTACATCCTGAGCAGCAGGTGTTTTCAC
>JBAWVE010000080.1:0-9493 GCA_037147435.1 Parachlamydiaceae bacterium | reverse complement strand
CCTGGGAACCAATCCACGACCATAATCCAGCCCCAGCGGGGCGACACAAGATCGCACCCAAATCTTTCTCAAGAACCATATACATTAGCTAGCATTTTAGAGCTCCTTGCATTTCCTGTTGCCTAAGTAGAAATATGTCAAGAAAAAGATGTGGGTACAAGTATGGGCTGTAGCGTGTCCCGGAGGGACTAGCAAAGCCTGGGAACATCAAAGGAAAAGACTCGAGCCCCGGAGGGCCGACACAAAACCATGTTCGGTTACTATTAAATTATTAGATTAACACTTGTGGGTAACGACAAGGGCTAAAGCCTACATAACCCCTACTGAACGAAACTAAACGAATAACCTCAAATTTTCTCCAGGCAGATGTGCTCTTCTGCATCGAATGTGTAGTCCCATTTCCATGAGGCTTGGCGGATTTGTTCAAAATGCCAGGCAGTCTCATCGCCCTGTTGATAGACGACAAGGCGGTGTCCATCTGGCACATCATAATGGACATCTCCTGAAAACTCCACGTCTTCAGCAAAGAACTCTGCGTTGCCATGCAAAACAATATGCAGTGATTCACTAGTTATATTCTGCCAGACATCCCGCCATCCACTGCGGTTCTTTCCCTGATTTTTTACTGTTACATTCAAGAGGGTGCATTTACCGCAAGACTCGCTATCATAGATCGTCATGCCGCGCCCATCTTTTTTTCCTGTGACGGCATCTGCTTCGATGACGAGGCGGCCAGCAAGGTGGAGATTTTCGATATTAACTTCCGATGCTTCAATCACCCAATCGGATCCGTATTCAATGCGTCCGCGCCGTATTTTTTGACAGATCACAGAATAGAGGATTCCTAAAGCGGGGTGAAAAAGGGCCGTAAAATTTGGAGGCTCATTTTCCTGAAGGCCCGCAGGAAGCGCCATCCCGCAATGGTTGGTTAAAAGATCCCGATAATTCTCTGTCTGCTCAAAAAAACATCCTTCAGGTGTTCCATTTAAGGATTCTCCAGAAGTATACGCCTTCTTGACAACTGAAATGGTTTTTCGACGCTCGTTGTAAATCAGAAAGGTACGTAGAGTATTCTCTTCAGTCGCAGTCAATGGATGAGGCAGTCGATCGGTGATATAATCCGCAATATTTTGCATTGTGGACTCCAGACGCCCGGCCGGCTTTTCAGTGATCTTGCCATCAGTATGCCAACAGGCCACCTGACTTTTCATATTCACCAAAATTCCTGGCAAAGGGCAAATCTTCAGAGCCTGTTTTACAGCCTCTAGATGTGCAAACAGGATGTTTGTGTTGGACGGAAACATGGAATATATTTTCCCCGCTGAACTTTCGGATTCTGCCGGAGAATCTTCAATTCCATGACGTGTGAAGTCCGTATACTCGATATTTGTGATGCCGTACTCATAATTTCCATCAGACATCTTCACTTCTTTTAAGACGTTCATTCCCTCGGGTGCCTTAAGCAAGCGCTGACAAGAGGCAAACCCAAAAGCCTTGTGATAGTGATCCCCAATGCCCGCAAGAGCGATTAAGCCGTTATCCACACCAGCCATGGGATTATTGATTTGCCTCACGATCACCTGTTTTTTTTGTAGGCGCTCGAACCAGTCGAAAATGCCGCTGTCAATCGCTGTCTTCCACATCGCCCCATGGCCGCCCGGTTTGAGCATAGGCTCCAAAGGGCCATTTATCACCCATTCGCCGTCAGCTGTCATCATAGGAACCAGCGGCTGAATGAAAAAACGGAAATTGTCTACCCCTCGGCCAAACCATTTTTTTTCCTCGCACAAGCGTCGCACTCTTGCATCGTTTTTCTTCTCATGCGATGTCATCATGGCAATGGGTGTAATCAACTGCTTGCCAAATATTTTGTAATAAAGAAACTCCCACCCCTGTAAATCGCGAATTAGCCCTTCCAATAGAGTGTATCCGCAAAAAGATAACTGAGCAGCTGGCAGCAAATCCCCTGTTTCTTCATCTTGCAGATGAAGTCTGTCGCCTGCCCCGCCCAGAGGATAAATGATACCTGTTTGCCGCAACGCTTCCACCCCCCACCGCACTGCCTGCCGCACTTCTAAGGTGTTCTGTGACACATCTAAGCCATCCGGCTTTTTGTAGGAAGAACCTCCTGAAAGTGGCTCTGAAACATCCTTTGCTGTAGCTATCAATTTCAACATCGTCAGGTGGTAGCCAATAATTCCCCCGATTGAATCGTAGAATTTTTCTACCTCTAGTAACTTTTCGATCAACAGATCCAGCTGTTTGCCAGATTGATCGCAATGGTCAGAATCGGCAAAAACAGAAGATCCCTGTCCAATAGCCAACATTAAAGTCACAACATATTGATGTTGAATAGGATATTCCTTTACGACGGCTTTGAGCGTGGGAAAGGAGTCCCACCCCTGGATAACTTGTGGAATGGTATTGATGAATTTAAGTTTATCTGCTAGCGCCGAAATTTGCTGAAGATTTTGAAGTAGGCTCTCCAGGGTGTGAATTTGTGCCTCTAGAGAGTTTTTTTGCTGCTTAGCCATTTTTTACCATTTGTGAGGGATCAGGCTCATGTTGTTTTGTGTTAAAGCATTCCTAAAGCATTGACTCAAAACACTTTTAAACTATTTAGCAAACTGAGATTACAGAGAGGGGGATGATAACAAAAAAATGAATTGAGCTCATCTCATATTTCTAAAATTTTTACCCGACCAAGAATTGCTTTGACTATAATACCTGATCGCGATAAAAGAAATCGATAGTGCAAGGTCTACTTTCACCCTGGAGATGAGCAATCATTTCCATAGGAGGAGGTTAAAACAGGCCCAGAAAAGAATATGATGAGGAAGTGGCAAAGCTTACTTTGGAAACCAAATGCAGCTTAGAACCCCTCACAGGAACATTTTTTAAACAACAGCAAGGAGAAATCATGACCAAAGACAAAAAAAACTCAGCATTCATGAAGCCGGTTAGTGTTAGTGAAGCACTAGCTGAAATCGTTGGTGCAGGCCCAATGCCAAGAACCGAAGTGACGAAAAAACTTTGGGATTACATCAAAAAACACAAACTGCAAGCTAAAGATAACAAGCGCAATATCGAGCCAGACCAAAAACTCGCAAAAGTTCTTGGGACAACACAAGCGATTGATATGTTTAAAATGACGAGCAAGATTTCTAAGCATTTGAAAGAGCCTGAGCTCGCTCACCGTTAGTCTTTATGTTCTACAGCGAAGGCCCGCATTGCGACGCCTTCGCTTTTTTTCACCTACGGCAGCGGTTGGCCAACGCACCTAACGCCAACATACTAATCGCACCGGCACATAGCCAAATTATTTTATATTCAGGAATTCCTAAAGAATGATTAAATGTCTCAAGTGAAGAACAATCTTTTCCACTACGTTCCTGCACTTGATAAGATACAGTCTCTGCAATAAATTTTGTAGCCTTTCCTGAAAGAATAAAGGCCTCATTTAACTCATACCACGTATTCGTGCTGACATCAAATACACAGTCTATGATTCTTGTGTTAAAAGCACAATCTTCATATATTTTTTTCGCAGTGGAACATTCTTTATGTTGATTGTAAGCCCAGGCGGCGATTACAGCAGTTGTTCCCGCAACAGCACTTAAAACGTTTCCTAAATTATTCATAATTAAATTCCTTTTTGATTTTAAAATAAGTAAAGAAATTAATTCTACCAAATTAGATAAAAAAAAGCAATCAAAAAAACATAAAATATGAAAGTGGTAAACAATACCTCGACAGTCGTTCCCATAAATAGAAATTGTATTGAACGCGAAGATCGCGAAGCAAGCAAATTCTGACCGAAAGTTTTCACTGTGAAGGTGATCAAGGCCCAAATTTCTATTTACCGAAACTGCTGGCCCCGAACCTTCGGTCTTGCAATTCTATCTATTATCGACTAAAATGCCTCTTAAACTTCTATCCGGGTATTGATGAGATCAAAACACACCCTACCAACTCTTCTTTGGGACATCTTCTGCCTGGGATCCATCGTGGGAATCTGGCCCCGTTTTATTGAGACAAAATTGATCTGCACAACGGCATTACAACTGGCTCTTTCCTCCCTGCCGAACGGACTTGAGGGATTAAAAATCTTACAACTTAGTGATCTTCACTTCTCGAAAAACATGTCCGACCGCTTTCTTAAGAGGATCATCCGGAAAACACAAAAACTTTCTCCGGACATTATCGTGTTAACAGGCGACCTGTTATGCTATGGTAAACTCGCCGATCCTGATAGGTTAAAAAAATTCCTTAATCAATTCCAAGCCCCTTACGGTTGTTACGCTGTGTTAGGCAACCACGATTATGCCGAATGCATCTCCATCAATTCTGCCGGGGACTATGACACGGTTAAAGCTCCCGCATCGTTGCTGGCACGAGCTTTTGGCAGACTTTTCGCTAAAGGCCTCGTGACAGGAGTCACAACTCAACGTGCTCAGCAAACTTCGACTCACTCCGACCTTATCTCACTGCTGGCACAGACACCTTTCAAACTTTTGCATAATACCACAGAAATACTTGCGATAAAAAACACAAAACTCAACATTTGCGGACTTGGAGAATACTCTGCTGGCCGTTGCCATCCTCGCGAAGCTTTTCAGAACTATGATAAAAATTATCCTGGAATTGTGCTGCTTCACAATCCCGATGGTGCTGTACACCTACGCGATTATCCCGGAGAAATTATTCTCTCCGGGCATACGCACGGGGGGCAGGTCAACCTGCCATGGCTGTGGAAAAAATTCACGCTTATGGAAGATACCCGTTTGAAAAGTGGGCTGATTAACCTGGTAACGGCTGCTCAAAAGGTTAAAGGACCTGCGCACAAATCTATCTATGTCAATCGCGGGATTGGAAGCATTCTCCCCTTCCGTTGGTTCTCCCCTCCGGAAATACTCTTACTGACTTTGAGAGGGAAACCATGAAAAAACACGTATCGACCAGTGCGATTCTTCTCGCAGGGGGCATCGGATCGCGGATGCACACATCGTCTCCCAAGCAATTCCTGTCTCTTGGCGGTAAACCGATTGTACGCTACAGCTTCGACCTCTTTCTTGAGATGCCGGAAATTGCTGAAATCGTCGTTGTCTGCGATCCGGCCTACCGTGTTTTTTTTGAGTCAGTCACCTCAAATAAACCCATTCATTTTGCCCTTCCAGGAACCAGGCGTCAAGACTCGCTTTATCATGGACTCCAAGCTGCAACACTTTCTCACGAGTTGATTTGTGTACATGATGCAGCGCGCCCCCTGATCGACAGAGAAATAGTTCTAAGGGTATTGGAAGCCGGAGAACGCTGGGGGGCTGCCACCGCAGGAATGCCAGTTAAATTCACCGTTAAGCAGAGTACTCCACACAATTTTGTCGCAAGTACCCCGGACCGGTCCCATCTGTGGGAAATCCAAACCCCGCAAGTGTTACGCCGTGACATCCTTGAAGAAGGATTTTGCTACGCCCAACAGCATGGGATTACCGTCACGGATGACGTCTCACTTGCCGAATTGTTGGGTAAAGAAGTCAAATTGGTTGAGGGATCGTACACAAATTTAAAGATTACCACAGCATCAGACCTCATTGTGGCAGGGCACCTGATATGTTAACGGCGCAGTACACGTATAAGCTGTCAATAGCCTACGATGGAACGAACTACTGTGGTTGGCAAGTGCAGCCCAATGGAGTATCCATACAGGAAGTCATCCAGAAAGCCTTGTTCGTCGCATTGAGACAGGAAATCACGATCATAGCCTCCGGCCGTACCGATGCCGGTGTGCATGCCCTGGAGCAAATCGCCCATTTTCACTCCGATAAACAAATTGACTTGTACCGCCTTCGCGGGTCCCTCAATGCCTTATTGCCTCCGGATATCCGGATCACAGACATCGTTGCTGTCCCTGCACACTTTCATGCCCAATACAGCCCCATCAGCAAAGTGTACCACTATCATTTACATCTCAATCGTGTTGAAGATCCTTTTTACCGATTGTATCGTTGGCATATAAAAGAAAAAATCGACACTAATATATTGCGGGAAGGCACCAAGATATTCATCGGCACCCATGATTTCACCTCTTTTGCCAATCAAGCTCACCTAGGGAGCGCATCGAGAGACCCGGTTAGAACGTTAAGCCGTCTTGATGCTGTGGATCAACCAGGAGGGATGCGTTTGGAATTCGAGGCTAATGGCTTTCTCTACAAAATGGTACGCAATATTGTCGGGACGCTCGTGGAAACGGCCGCCGGTAAGCACTCACTCGAAGATCTTAGGCATATGCTGGCTGCCAAAGACCGGAAAAAAGCAGGAAATGCCGCCCCTTCCAACGGTCTCTTTTTGGTGAATGTTAACTACGGAGATGGATTCCAACAGTAGCTCCCTTGAAAATAAACGCTTCCCTAAATATTTGAACGCGAAGATTTCTCATAATAGAAAAATCTTCGCCTAGTCTTCGCTTCCTTCGCGATCTTCGCGTTCAATAAAATTTTATTTACGAGAGCTACTGGGATTCCAATCGTGAGGAATCGCGTCGAATGAAGGAAAGTGGGAAACACCCTGTGCGACAAACGTAGGAATTTCAGGATACTCTATTTTGCAAATTAACACCGGATGCGCGTTCGTCCCCTGCAAGGCTGTTAACCCTCGGGGAGAATCTTCAAAGCCAACAACGCGGTCCCCAGGCTTCGCAAGCATGTTAATAGCTTTAAGATAACACTCAGGATGCGGTTTTGCCTGCGAATAGTGCCCACGGGTGATCCATGTAGGAATCGTATCAAAAATGGGATTTTGCCGGCAGATAGCTTTGACGAGCTCGTCAGCGGAGTGGGTGACAACGCAACGGGGAATCGCTGCATTTTCCAGTGCCGTCAGCAAAGGGACAACCCCTGGCATGGGATGCACGGCGCCCTCATTGAATAAATCGATGACGGCCTGTTTTTTTTCAGCATACAACCGATCCCAGGAGCCCGCCTGAGCAAGAAGCTCAGGATATTCTAAGCACAGTTTGTCTCTCATTCCGGTTGAAGTGTAATGTGCCATGCGGCAATACGCCTCAAAACTTAGATCCAATGTCACGCCACGCTGGGCACACATTCTCTTATAGGCAGCATAATGGATTTCTTCCGTGTTGACGAGAAGTCCATCAAAATCAAATAAAAAAAGTTGAAACTGCCGAATCCACAACATCATAGGCTCTCAAAAAAATGGTAAAGTCTGGGTAAAGAAGGTATTGTATTCTGTATCAGGAAAAATGTAAACTGTATCGATATGAACAAAGCAGATCCCACAAATAGAATTTTATTGAACGCGAAGATCGCGAAGCAAGCGAAGAAAACGCGACGATTTTCCATCATGGAAAGGTCTTCGCACCATCTCCGCGATCTTCGCGTTCAAATACTCAGAGAAGCATTTCTTTTCATGTGTGCGATCCTGGTTGCGGGATGCACCTCTCAAGATGAGGTAGGAAGCAAACGTGCCGATGCGCGGCACGCTAAAGGGGAATACATTTACCGCAAACACAACGAATTATTTTTCAACATTCCTGCGCCGGAAAAAACTGCCGCTACGACGTATCCATGGAATGAGAAAAAAACCAGCATATATCCTACAATAACCAAAGAATTCTTCCGTTGTCAGGGAAACGCTCAGAATCCACGTCGCACCCTTCTACAAAGTGGAGAAGACAAATACTTCTTCGACTGTAATGGACTAGAGAAGCACGGGCTTCCTTTGCGAGGGGGAAAAGAGTTTATCTACCCGATTCTCATCGACCTTGTCAATTATGTCCAGGATAGCACCCAAAAGAAAGTCATTATTACGTCCGGCCACAGGTGTCCCGAGCACAATAGCTACATCGACCCATCACCATCAAATCAGTACTCAAAGCATATGATTGGAGCTGAAGTCTCTTTTTACGTGCAGGGAATGGAAATGCAGCCGGAGCAGATCGCCGCTCTCATCCAAAAATTCTACACTCAAGACCCTCGGTATCGAAAGCAGAAAGAATACGAAGTATTCCAGCGCTATGACAAAGGTAACACGAATGTCGGAACCCTTCCTTGGTTCAATAAGGAGATTTTCATTAAAATCTTTACAAAAACCGAGGGGCGTAACTTCGATAACCGACACCCTTATCCGTACATTAGCATTCAGGTTCGTTACGATCGGGACCTTAATGAAAATGTGGTCTACTCATGGGATAAGGCATTTCGCAACTTTCACCGGAAATAGAAATGGGGTCTTGCAGGCAGAAGGTACTCTCTGGTCACGCGAAAGACCCCATATGAGTTCCGCACACAATAGAGCACCCCCTGCAGCGCCGCGGATGGTATTGTGGGAAAGAAGGGTGAATTTGTAATCAAAAAGGGAACAGGGACGCAGCCGTCCAATCATGACAGCCATCCCCTTATCCATCTGTCGATGCAGCTTCGGCTGGGGAAATGCCTCGCCCTCTAGATAATGGATCGGAGACAGCGGCGCTGAAGGCAATTGAAGGCGTTGGGGCTCGCCGGAAAATGCACGCCATGCAGAAATAAGATCGTTTGGTGAAACCTTCATCCCCAACTTAATCGACACACATTCCGTGTGTCCATCGATCACCGGCACACGGTTACATTGAGCACTGATGGCAAATGTCGCCGGTTCAATTCTATTCCCCTTCAGCGATCCGAGAATTTTTAACGGTTCGGTTTCCAGTTTATGTTCCTCACCTCTGATATATGGAATCACATTATCCATGATGTCCATACTGGCAATGCCTGGATACCCAGCTCCGGAGATTGCCTGCATTGTCACAACATGCACAGCATCGATCCCAAATGCATCATAAAGGGGTTTTAGTGCCAAACAAAGTCCTATCGCAGAACAATTTGGATTAGTCACTATTTTACCTTTCGGGAATTTCTGTTCGTTGAGCAGACCTAAATGAGATCCATTGACCTCAGGAATAAGAAGAGGCACATCGGATTGCATCCGATGATTGCTTGCATTGGAAATTACACAATAACCGGCTTTGGCAAAGGCTGTCTCAACATCCCCTGCTACAGATGTATCCAGAGCCGAAAAGACAAACCGTCCAGCGATTCCCGGTTCGCATCGCTCGATCACCATCTCACCAATATCTTTTGGAAGCGGCGTGGACATCAACCAATTCACAGCCTCGCCATAACGTCTGCCAGCAGAACGGTCGGATGCGGCTACTGAAACAATTTTAAACCAGGGGTGATCGCGCAGCAACTCAATAAATCGCTGACCAACACTCCCCGTAGCACCAAGAATGGAGACAGGTATCTTGTCGCTCATATCAGGCTTTCAAAAAAGGAGACAAGAAGACGTACACCAACTCCAGTGGCATGTTTTGGAGTGTATCGCTTCGATTCCGATAAAAATGCTGTCCCCGCAATATCCAGGTGCGCCCAAGGGGTTTTTCCAACAAATTCCTGAAGGAATATTGCAGCAACAATCCCGCCGGCCGGTCGGCCTCCAT
>JBAWVE010000079.1:0-9553 GCA_037147435.1 Parachlamydiaceae bacterium | reverse complement strand
GCTTATCCTACCCATCCTGCCCATCTTGTTATTTTATTTTTTGACCGAAGATCCTCCTGTGCAGGTGATCTTCGCCTATCAGTTGGGATGACCGAAAAGGTGATCAAGGCCGATGTTTTTCCTCTCATTCAGACAAGCAATCTGTAGCTATATGGTCTTAGTACGATCAAAAGAATGCAATTTATTTAACCTCGCAGGAGATAGCTTTCAGCCAATCATTGTAAAGCTCGGTCTCCAATGCACAGATTTTCTCTGCATGAGCGAATCCGGAAGGAATTTTTTTGAGTCCAACCTTCATCTCTTCTAAATGTTCGTTTTCCTCTAATAGGATGGATTTGACAGTCACTTTTGAGCCTATTTCTCGTAAAATCCGATCATAGACGGGATAAAGTTCCTGCGCCCTCAATTCGATCGCGTAGGTGACGAGAAGATAAGAAGCTTCTTTGAGGAAATGAAGGGATTTATCGATTGTTTTGAGATAGCGAGAGGTGTGTAAGTCCAGTAGGGGTAAATAATGCCATGTCGCTATTCCCCCGAGCAGAAATGGAAGGGAATAGTCGTCCATCGGAAGGGCTGAAACGCGTTCAATCTGCCTTTTCAGGTAGTGAGCGTGGCGGAACTCTTCCGCAGCATGTTTAAGCACTTCTTCTTTAACACATGTAGGATGCTCGCAAGCCGCAATTTTTCTGGCTCCGCAGTTTTCAAGGAATGATAGTGTATTCAGCCACTTGGCATGAAGTACTGGAGAGTGCACGATTGTTGTCAGTAAATGATTCATAAAATTCCTCTGAAATTGAGTGTTCTATTTGCTCGTAGATGTGTATCAGTTCTTCCCTAGTAATGCAGTAGGGAGGAAGGATGTAAAGAGTATTGCCCAAGGGACGAATCCAAATACCGCATGCCAAAAAGAAGTCGTAGAGCCGATCGCGAAGAGGTTGGAAATAGGAAGTTGTCCCCACGGTCCTGTATTCCACGACGAGAATGGTTCCGATACTTTCGCATCGTTTGAATCGGGGATGATGCTTCCATTGTCGGCAAAATTCCTTGTGAGCGGCTGCAATCATTTCCCTTTGCAAATACGACGATGCTTCCTGTAAAAGATCGAGGCTTGCCAGCGCACTGGCACAAGCCAAGGGGTTGGCTGTATAGGAATGACCGTGCAGGAGTGCCTGACGTAGGTCGTCGCTTAAGAAGGCATTAAAAATATCCTCCGTACAGGCTGTTGCGCCCAAGGGAAGAAATCCTCCGGTCAATCCTTTTGACAAACAGATGATATCTGGTGTTTCCACAAGCTGCTCGCAGGCAAACAGGGTACCTGTCCGTCCAAATCCTGTCATAACCTCGTCCGCAATCGTTAACACATGGTGTTGGCGGCATAATTTAAGGAGGGTATCCAGTCCCTCTGCCGGATAGATGGTCATGCCTCCAGATCCCAAGACGAGAGGTTCAAAAATGAAACAGGCGGCTGTTCCGTCTTCCAATACTGAGTGAAGTTGGGCCACCGATTTCTCTTCGTTCCCGCGCAGTGGTGGATCGATGATTTCGACATTGAAGAGGTATTTCCAAAAGGGGCGATGGAACTCATTTTTTCCGGCGGCAGACATGGCTCCAAAAGTGTCTCCATGGTAACTGTTTTTAAATGCGATGACCTTTGTTTTTGTGATTTCCCTGTTGTGCCAATATTGCAGAGCCATTTTTAGGGCTGTTTCAACAGCAGTCGATCCATTATCCGAATAGAATATTCTGGACATGTCTCCTGGAAGCAAAGGAATCAGTCTTGAAGCTAAATCGATTGCAGGGTTATGTGTGAAGTCGGAAAAACTAATGTGTTGGACTTCATCAAGCTGAGATTTTATTCTGTTGATAATATGGGGATGGCCATGTCCGTGCAGGTTCACCCACCACGAGGAAATGCCGTCCAGAAAGCAGCGTCCATCATCACTGTAGAGATATATGCCCTTTGCCTGCACAATCGGAATGGGCATACGCGCCGTTTTCATCTGGGTGAATGGATGCCAGATGCATGACCGATCTTTTTCTGCTAATATGCTTGCCATTCTTCCACATACCTTTGAATAGTTTTTCTGTTAATTTCCACTTCTGGAAGAATCCTGCCTAGCAAGGGGAGTTGTGAGATCTGTAGAATCGCTTCTTCACTATCAGGATGGGGTTCTCCGTTAAAGACTAGGCCCAGGATGGGAATCTTACGTTGTTTTAAGGCATCGATTGTGAGCAGTGTATGATTGATACTTCCTAAATAATGCCGCGAAACAACAACCCACTGGCAGTCCCACGAGGCAAACAGGTCAATCGTTAATAGTTTTGTTGTCAGGGGGACATAAATCCCTCCAACTCCCTCTATGATCAGCGGTCGGGTAGTTTCCGGAGGAATAATTGTGTGGGCATCAAATGAAGTTTTTTCCAAACGCGCGGCGTGATGCGGCGATACAGGGGCATGAAATGAATATGCCGGTTCATACACATGGTGTTTCTTTGTATCTATCAACATCTTCATTGTGTCTGTGTCAAAGCCCTCCTCTTTTCCGCATTGCACCGGTTTCCAGTAATCCCCCTGAAATAGTGTGGTTAAGACGGCTGAAACGATAGTCTTTCCAACTCCCGTTCCAACTCCTGAAACCATAATCCGGGAAATGGCACTGAAAGATGATGAACAAATATTTAAACTTTTGGTGAGTCTGTGAGCTCGACAAGTCGAGCAATTTGAAAGCGGCGACAAGTCGCGCGCACTCCAAATTTTCTGCGCTTTGAAAATTTTGTCATTTTGTTTTTTATCCAAAATTCCCCCCTGTATGGGTAATCAGGGTTTCTATCTGTTCCTTCGTATTGAACGCATGCAGACAAATGCGCAAAGACTCTTTGCCCCGTTGAACCGTAGGACTCATCAAGGGCTTGATATCGAATCCACAAAAGGCAAGCGTTTCTGACGCGTGGCGTACTGCTTCGTTGCCTTCGATGGCGATGGACTGAATCTGCGTTTTCGACGGACTGAGCTGGAGCGATACCAAATGGTTGATATGCTGTCTTTCACTTTCCATCGTCGGAAACAGATCGTAGCTACACTTGATGGCAGCCAATGAATAAAATGGCAGGGCGGTGGTATAGATTGATGGTGTCGAGAAATTGATGAGTCCCTGCTTCAACAGATCGGGACCTAGAACGATAGCTCCATGGACCCCGAGCGCTTTTCCAAAAGTCACGACCTGGGCAAATACCTAATCCACGAGATTGTACTCTGCAACAAGGCCTCGGCCTTGAGGGCCGCATACACCCACGGCATGGGCCTCGTCGACGATGACAACAGCATCGTACTTTTTTGCTAGCGTGCAGATTTCTCTCAAAGGCGCTGTCGAGCCGTCAGTTGAGTAAATCGACTCTACAACAATGAATTTATCTCCTTTCCTGTTGGTTTTTTCCAGACGTGATGTGAGATGTTCAAGATCGTTATGTCTGAACGGAGAGCTTTGCGCCCGGCTCAAGCGGATTCCATCGCGAACTGAGGCGTGTACTTGGGCGTCGAATAGAAGTATGCTGTCCTCACTTGAAATGCTGGAAATCAATCCAAGATTAGCCATATACCCACAGGAAAAGAGCAGGCCGGATTCGTAACCATGAAAGGAGGCAATGCGCTGTTCCAATTGCTCCGCATAGACGGAATTCCCTGTAAGCAGACGAGAGCCAGTTGATCCCAAATGTTGTGGTAATATTCCCCATTCCGTAAAAACCGCCTGTGTTAATGCTTGCGACCGGGCTAATCCGAGATAATCGTTAGAGGAAAAATCAATCAGATTGCAGCGGTCTAGCAGCTTCCGTAAATTCCCAGCTGTTTTGCGTTTCAGCAATTTATCTTCAAACAGAGTGGTCATGAACAGATCTTAGAGTTGTTGGCAGGGTGTTTTTTCAATCCAAGCAGTTCAAACATGGTTTCATCCTTGTTTACAGATGGATTCGATACTGTCAGGAGTTTTTCCCCAATAAAAATCGAATTGGCTCCGGCTAAAAAACAGAGGAATTGCTGCTCATATGACATGTCGATGCGTCCAGCTGACAATCGGACCATCGTTTTGGGAAGGATGATCCTGGCAATGGCAATGACTCTCAACATTTCCCAGAAGGGAATTTGTGGAAGGTGCCCCAAGGGGGTTCCGGGAACTGGGCTCAAGCGGTTGATTGGCGTCGATTCCGGATGCGGATTTCTTTTGGCCAGCGTAAGAAGCATCTCCAGTCGATCAGAAACAGTTTCTCCCATCCCTAAAATCCCTCCGCAGCAAACACTGAGATCGGCCTTTTCCACAATATCCAATGTTTCCAGTCTGTCTTGAAATGTTCTGGTTGTAATGATTTGACTATAAAATTTTTCCGATGTGTCCAAATTGTGGTTGTAGGCATAAAGGCCTGCCTCTTTCAAACGTTTAGCCTGATGATCCTTAAGCATTCCCAAGGTGCAACAGACTTCCACTCCTAAAGTGGATATTGCTTCAATCATCAGCAAAATCTGATCAAACTGTTTGTTGTCCTTTACTTCCCGCCAAGCGGCACCAAGGCAAATCCGCGTCGCTCCTTGCCTTACAGCATTTTTTGCCCGCTCAATAACCTCGTTATATGGCATCAGGGGTTGCGCTGACACAGATGTTTGATAGCGGGAGGATTGTGCACAATATTTGCAATCCTCAATGCAGCCGCCTGTTTTAACAGATATCAGTGTACAGGTCTGAATTTCAGTAGGATCATGGAATTTGATATGAACGGCGTAGGATTTTGCAATGAGTTCTATAAGCGGAAGAGCATAGAGCGCCTCCAATTCCTGTAATGACCAATCGTGTCTTAAACTCATATCCCCTCAAAATAAAGAATGAAAATAAGAAGAATATGGGTGTTTCCTTCGATTTTCAATCATATTCAGTGGTTTTGGTATGGGTGTCAAACTACAAAGTAGTTTAAGAAAAACTCTATAGAGTTTAGAAGTAATGGCAAAAACTGTAGCTCAGCCTGTAAAACTTACTTGTTGGCCTACTAGTAGGCCGCCCAATAAGTCTTGACACCCTGCGACTGCGTCAAAGCTCCCGCGGTTCGAAGATTGTAAATGGTTTAGTATGAGGCAATACAAACCCATTTACAATCTTCGAACCGCGGGAGCTTTGACGCAGCCGCAGGGTATCAGAACTTATTGGGCGGCCTACTAGATGCATTATCTCTGGAAATAGGGATGGTTCAAAAGAAGGTAACACTTTTGAGCATGGTTCAAATGAAGGTAACACTTTTAGATGGCCAAGATCACCTGAACTAAGAGGATTTTCAGTCAAAAAAATAAAATAACAGGATTGGCAGGATGGGTAGGATAAGCAGGATACCTTCGGCTGGCGAGTTGTCTTTACCTCGAAAAGTGAAATATTGGAAGAAGTCGCAATGGCTTCAGTTGGAACCATGCCGGAAATAGTGTTTTTTGTGAAATGATGCCCGAAATTTCGAATGTCCGGCGGAAGAATGCATGTGTCGGGTTTTTCTAGACATTTTCTTTCTTACCACACGATTTTTGGGCGCCCTGACACAGCCCTTTCTGTACACATTAAACCGGTTCCCGCCACTTTTACCCCGAAACAAACGAAAATTTTGAACAGACCCATGGGCCATTTTTGTACGTTTACCTGCAAAGGAAGTCAATCGCTTAAAAAACTGAGGACGAAATGAATTTTTCTTTAAAGATGAAAAACTTCCCAACGTAAGACTTTTCTGAAAAGACGATGAAGCATCTTTCCATTCCAGCAACTTAGAATTTTCCGGCAGATGAGCCCCTTCGACACAGGAAAGGTAAAAAAAGCCACAAAGTACAAAAAGATGCCAAAATCTCATGAATAATTTCTCGTATTGGGGTATGCGTTTATCAGCGAAAGAACCCAAGCTACAATAGACAGAAAAAAAAATCCAGTAAAATTTTTACTATAGGTTGAAATTCACCCGAGTCTTTTGCCGTTTTCACGGCTCCATTTTGGGCATGGTTCAAATGAAGGTAACACTTTTGGGGCGATGATCGATAGATTTGCGACGAGTCAATATCTGTGGTTATATTGACGTGAAGCAAAGCTATTGAGATTGGTACCCGTAGCACCCTAGAAATCCCTTATTTTGATGACATTGGGCGTGAGTCTATGGCTACATGCCTCCACCGCTTCGCGGTTTATAGTGTATAGAATTTTGCGAGTGCAAAGCATTTGGAGTCCCCAAGCGGCTTCGCCGCTCTGGTATAGCTCGACTTGTCGGGCTCATAGATGCATCAGAACTCAAAATGATCCGTGTGCTCATAAGGGATTGTTGATCTACGGGCTCGACAAGTCGAGCAGTACCAGAGCGGCGACAAGTCGAGCGCACTCCAAATTCCTGGGGGTCTATAAATTGCTTTATTTTGACATGAAAAAGGGAACTATAGCCCGAACATACTGAGGTTTGGCATCCCACTCATCTGCGGCATGGCCGACGCTGAGTGCTCTTGCAACTGTCGAGATGCATCCGCATAGGCAGCTTTGATCAAATCTTGAAGCCCTTCAACATCCTCAGGATCCACACACTCAGGTTTAATCTTAATACTCTTCATCTGATTTTCTCCATTGAGAACCAAGGTCACTAATCCATTTCCTGCAGTACCGGTGACCTCTGTGTGTTGCATTTTTTCCTGCATTTGACTCAATTGAGTTTGCAACATCCTAGCTTCTTTTTTCTTCTTGGCAAATCCTGATCCCATATCTATCCTCTATTTCTTTTGAACAGTCCCTTCAAGTTCCACCGCAGCGAACTGTAAAAGGGTGTCGTAGTGACTTTGTTTGTGTACAGCCGGAGGAAGCTTTTCTTCAACGACCTGTACTTTCGGTTTATTTTTTACCCCAAGCTCCGCTGGCGTCGGCGTCGGATCCTCTGTAATTGACCCTTTGGACAAAACTGGTGACTGGACCACAGGAGTCAACGGCTTAGGTACTATAGGGAGTTTCTCTTGCACCGGAAGCGGCTGAACCTCTGCAGTTGAATTTTGTTGCTGAACAGCCTGTTCTTGGACAATTTGCACCTGGACAGCCTGTTCTTGGACAGCCTGTTCTTGGACAATTTGCACCTGGACGGCCTGCTCTTGGACAGCCTGTTCTTGAACAAGCGGGACCTGAGCAACCCCTCCTTGAACAGCCTGTTCGAGCTCAGCAAGGCGGCGAACCAAGAAACCGATAGGAAGGCGCTGGTGCACCCGCATCACATGCAATAAGATAGTCTCAAGCGCAATGCGACCTGAGGAGTGAAAACGCATTTGACTTTGGGACTCGACAAGAAAGTCCAGAATGGTGAGGCATTGTTCCTGCGTATAGAGCTCAGCCGACGCCTGATAGCGCGGTTTATCAGCCTCGAACAGTGATAGAAACGGGGCTGAGACTCCGGCCATTTTTATCAGAAGAAGAGTGCGGAAATGTTCGACCATAGTTTCGATAAACTGGGAAATATCCTTCCCTTCGGCAAGGACCTGATGGACAATCTCAAAGGCGACAGCGAGACGCCCTTCCTTGCCGGCGCGATCCATGGAGAAAAGGACATCTTTGGACATAATTCCCAGCACATCATTGACTGTCTGTGTTGTGATGCGGCCTTCATGAAAGGCGATGATTTGATCAAACAGCGATTCCGCATCACGCAACCCGCCCTCAGCCCGCTGTGCCAGCAGGCGGACAGCCTCATCCTCAACATCGATCTTCAGGTCAGTGGCGATGTGTCGGAGCTTGGCGATGATCTGATCGATGGAAATCCGGCCTAAATTGAAACGTTGGCAACGACTGAGAATTGTTGGCAGCACTTTGTGAGGCTCAGTCGTCGCGAAGATGAACAGAACTTTTGCGGGAGGTTCTTCCAACGTCTTGAGAAGAGCATTGAAAGCCTCTTTGGTGAGCATATGAACTTCATCGATGATATAAATCTTGTACTTGCCTGAGGAAGAAGCGTAGCCGACTGTTTCGTTAATTTGGCGGATATCATCGATACCGCGGTGGGAGGCACCGTCAATTTCGAGAACATCAAGCGAACTTCCCGACCCAATTTCCTTGCAGGAAGCGCATAGATTGCAGGGCTCGCCGTCAGCTGTTGGAGCTTGGCAATTCAGGGCCTTGGCAAAGACACGCGCAAGCGTCGTCTTACCTGTCCCGCGTGATCCACAAAAAAGGTACGCATGAGCAAGCCTGCCCATTTTGATCGCATTCTTCAGCGTGGTGACAATAGCCTCTTGGCCAAGGACATCGCGAAATAATTGCGGACGATATTTTCTAGCTAGAACTTGATAGTGTGCCATGGCGCAAATTGTAACGATTCCACTTAAAATAAAGCAATCTCAAATGCTGAGTGCTTTCCAAGCGTGAGCAATCATGTCTTCGAGGCCGGGATAAACCGGCTTCCATCCAAGCTCGGTGTTAGCCTTTAAGGAAGACGCGACAAGCTGGGGTGGATCTCCCGGACGGCGCGGCCCTTCGATAAAGGGAACCTTTAATCCTGTTACAGACTCAGTAGCCTGGATCACCTCTCGCACGGTGAAGCCATTTCCATTGCCAAGATTGTAACATGTTGATAGTCGATCGCTTAAAACTTTCTCCAGTGCCAAGATGTGCGCCGCTCCAAGATCTTCCAGATGGATGTAATCCCGTATGCATGTCCCGTCACGTGTCGGATAGTCTGTTCCGTAAACCACCAAAGGTTTGGAAGATTTTTTCAAACTGCGCAGAGTGAGTGGAATCAGATTAGTCTCCCGCGTCTTGAAATTTTTGATCTCGCCATCGGGATCGCCGCCCGCTGCATTAAAATAGCGTAAACAGCTTGATTTGATCCCATAGGCGGCATCGCAATAGTGAAGGATTTTCTCTACAGCCAACTTAGTCTCACCATAAGGGTTAATGGGAAGGCATGGGTGGTTCTCATTGATGGATGGATGGACTGGATTTCCAAAAATCGCAGCTGTTGAAGAGAAAATCAGTGAATGGACACCATGTTGGCGCATTGCATGGAGGAGATTCAAAGTATAGCCCACATTATGACGCATGTATTTAACAGGATCAACAACGGACTCCCCAACATCAATCAATGCAGCAAAATGCATGACAACATCGATTTTATGCTTACTAAACACCCCATCGAGATCATCGGCGTTGGCCAAATCCCCCCGAATAAAAGTCCCCTCTTTAACGGCATCGCGGTGCCCAGAAGACAGGTTGTCAAACACAATAGGATGATAGCCCCTCGTTGCCAGCATTTTTGTTACATGCGATCCAATAAATCCGGCGCCGCCAACAACCAAAATATTTTGTGCGGACATCAAACAACTCCTATATTTGCGTGAACATACCTGAGCCCGTGCCCGCGCCATTATCTATTATTTCCGAATTTGTTGAAACAGATGAAACGAAAACGATAATTAATTCGAACATGATCACCATTTCGGTCAGAAGTTTACAGGATGATCGGGGGATGCAGCCCAATGTCGTCAAAATAAAGAAATTTATATGGTAGCGAGGGTGCCAAGATC
>JBAWVE010000078.1:0-9564 GCA_037147435.1 Parachlamydiaceae bacterium | reverse complement strand
TCGTTCAGGTGATCTTGGCCATCCAAAAGTGTTACCTTCATTTGAACCATGCCGAGAAATACGACATTTCTATTTTGCCAGATTACGACATTTCTATTTTGCGCCTACATTCGACACATTCACCTTTAGCATAAATGAAAAATGTGGTAGATTTTAGAACTCGTTTTACAACCCACAGGAGCCATCATGAAATTGTCACATTCCAAACTCATTACCCTATCAGGCCTGGTGTGGTTCGCCATCGGCGTCTATCTTTTACAGCTAGGTCTCACCTTGATTTTCGGCAATTTCCACATGCCTGCCGAATTATTTCAGCACCACCTACCCTTTATTCATGCACTAATGGGTTACATTGGCGGAAAAGAAATCGCTGCCATACTACTTGTGATCATCGCTCTGTACGCTGGCTATCTCAAAGGACGATACGTCTTAGGGAAATCGGCACAACGCGGAATTGACAGAATCGGTACGCTGCCAAATCCCTCTCATATTAAAACAATCTATGCCCCTGCCTACTACCTATTACTGGGCGGTATGGTTGTGTTAGGGATCTCCATAAAGTATATGGGCCTTAGCAATGATGTACGCGGATTGATTGATGTCATCATCGGCTCAGCACTCATCAATGGCGCCATGATCTATTTCAGAGCTGCTCGTGAAAATAAGGCACAGGCATAGTTAGGCGTCATAAGCAAACAAATGTTCCAATTGGGCGGCGCCAAAGCCCAGGTGTCGATATCTACGGGTTTCTGCATTACGGGTTTCTGCACTTGACAGAAGTCACGTAGTTGAATATACTGTTTCTTTGATTTGAACCATGGAGTCTCGTGATTAGCAAAATATTTACCCCCAATTTAAGAATCGCTGTGGCAGCCGTTTTGGGCCTGCTCGCAGGATACTTAAACTTACCCATGGTAGACACGACTGCAAGCGCTATCTCGGAAGTTTTTATCAACCTCCTTAAACTTGTCAGCCTTCCCATTATTTTTCTATCCATCCTTTCCACAGCATCAGGAATGGATAGCCTCAGCGAAATAAAAATCCTTGGTAAACCTGCAATAAAATACACTTTATTAACGACAGTTGTTGCAGCAGCGGTTGCCTTAATGTTCTTTGTCATCATCGATCCGACAAGCACATCCATGCTGTTGGATCGCACGGCAGAGACAGGATTATCTGCCAAGCAGGGGAGTTACTACTCTTATCTAATTAAAAGTATCCCTTCCAATATCGTTCAACCATTCAGCGAAAACCATGTGATTGGTGTCCTTTTTATCGCTATGCTTTTCAGCTTGGCAACCCTCTCCCTGCCTCAGCATAATCGCGCTGTTTTACACTCGTTCTTCTCTAGCCTTTATGCTGCAGTCATGAAAATTACAACATGGATTGTTAAGCTCATGCCTGTCGCTATTTGGGCTTTTATCACGCTATTCTTTAAAGATTTTCGCGAGGGACTTGAAGTCAAAAGCCTCGCACTTTACCTGACATGCGTCCTAGCAGCAAACTTTACACAAGCACTGGTAGTTTTGCCGCTGTTTTTGAAGTCTCATGGTATTTCACCCCTAAAAATGGCACGGGGAATGATGCCAGCCCTCTCCGTGGCATTCTTTACTAAATCGTCTAGCGCAGCACTTCCTATGGCAATGAAATGCGCCCAGGAAAATGTAGGCATTTCCCCAAAAGTAGCCAATTTTACCTTGCCGTTATGCACAACGATTAATATGAATGCATGCGCAGCATTTATTTTAACGACGGTACTGTTTGTCTCTATGAGCAATGGAATCCCATTTTCCGGAATGGAAATGTTTTTATGGATATTCATAGCCACTTTAGCTGCTGTCGGCAACGCTGGTGTTCCAATGGGATGCTACTTTTTGTCAGGGGCTTTCCTTGCCGCCATGGATGTCCCATTAAATATACTCGGAGTAATTTTGCCTTTTTATACAATGATTGATATGGTGGAAAGTGCCATCAATGTTTGGTCCGATGCTTGCGTCACCGCTATTGTCGATAAAAAAGTGACACAGGGGATAGCACAAGGACTTCCCGAACCGGAATTGCAGGAACTAAAAGCAAATGCAACACGTTGTTGTTAATAAACTTGCGGGGATCTATGACAAAACCTAAATTTTTTCCGCACGACCAAAAAAAGATTCTCAAATCGCTCGGAAATAAAGCTCTGCTGGAAAATCTTCACCGCATGCTGGTGATCCGCAACTTTGAAACTCGAGCAGAAGCGGCGTACCTTCAAGGAAAAGTGGGGGGATTTTTTCACTCGTATATCGGGCAAGAAGCCATTCAAACAGCCGCTTTTGAAGTGATCGGACCCGACAACTGGTGGGCCACTTCTTACCGATGCCACGCTCTTGCATTACTCCTCGGTGCCTCTCCGGAAGAACTCATGGCTGAACTCTATGGCCGCGCAGCAGGGAATGCTAAAGGCAGAGGGGGCTCGATGCACTTTTATACCGACCGCCTCCTAGGCGGATTCGGTATCGTGGGCGGTCAAATTCCTATTGCCACAGGCGCAGCTTTTACCGTTAAATATCTTAAAGAAAATGCGCTAAAAAATGCCTGTGCCAAAGCCGATGTTTCCGTCTGCTTCCTTGGCGATGGAGCTGTGGCGCAAGGGACATTCCACGAATCACTTAATATTGCTTCTTTGTGGGATCTTCCCTGTATCTACGTCATTGAGAACAATAATTGGGGCATGGGCACAGCTGTAGAGCGGGCGATCTGCGTCGATCGCCTGGCCGAAGACAAGGCTCCTGGCTATAACATGAAGGGATACACCTTTGATGGCATGGATTTTTACAGCTGCTACGCCGGATTTTTACACGTCTACCAGGAAGTTCTCAAGACAAACCGACCAGTATTGATCGAAGTTGTCACCGAGAGATTTAAAGGTCATTCCGTCTCTGATCCTGGATTATATCGCAGCAAGGATAACCTTAAGGCATGTATGCAGCGCGACCCCGTAATCGCTTACCAACAGTCGCTGATCAATGCAGGAATCATTGATGAAGCGGGGATTAAAGAGATCGATAAACATCAACGAGAAAGAATGATTGCCGCTATGAAATTGGCTGATGAAAGTCCATGGCCTAATCCAATCACCCTTGAAGAAGATGTTTTTGCACCGGAGGGTCTATAATGTCAGACATGCAACTAGTGGAAATGCGCGAAGCTCTCAGACAGGCTCTTGATGAAGAGATGACCCGCGATGATCGCGTATTCATTATGGGCGAAGAAGTCGCTGAATATAATGGCGCCTATAAGATCACGAAAGGAATGCTCGATAAATGGGGCCCCAAACGAGTCATCGATACCCCTATCGCTGAATCCGGTTTTGCCGGCTTATGCATTGGTGCTGCCATGACAGGTCTTCGCCCCGTCGTCGAGTTCATGAGCTTTAACTTCTCATTCGTTGCTGCAGACCAAATTATCTCCAATGCAGCCAAGATGTATTATATGTCGGGAAACCGGTTTTCTGTTCCCATCGTCTTCCGCGGACCCAATGGAGCTGCCGCACAGGTTTCAAGTCAACACTCTCATTGCGTAGAAGCTATTTACAGCAACTTTCCAGGTCTTATCATTATAACGCCCAGCAACCCATATGATGCCAAGGGATTGCTAAAATCAGCGATCCGTAACAACAATCCTGTGTTGTTCCTTGAGTCAGAATTGGCTTACGGCGACAAGATGGAGATCCCCACTAAAGAATATCTTGTTCCCATTGGCAAAGCGAATGTGATTACTCAGGGCACAGATATTACTATCGTCACTCACGGACAAATGGTTTCGATGTGCCGACAAGTGGTAAAAGAGTTGGCAAAGAGGGGAGTCAGCGCCGAGTTGATCGATCTCCGGACAATTAAACCTCTTGATATCGCCACAGTGGCACAGTCCGTGCGCAAAACCCATCGATGCGTCCTCGTCGAAGAAGGACACATTTTTGGTGGTATCTGCGCCGAAGTGGGTTTTCAGATCCAGGAACGTTGCTTCGATGATCTCGATGCTCCACTGGAAAGGGTATGCCAACGAGAAACCCCAATGCCTTATTCGAAAGCCCTCGAGAGAGAAACAATGCCGACAATCCAGCGAGTGATCAGCGCAGTTGACAACAGTCTCTCCAGGAATTGATGCGAGGCGATAATCACCCAAGAAGTGGGTGATGGTTTATACCCCAGGGCAAACGCAGTGCAGCCCTGGGTAACCTAATTTCAAAAATGCGCTCCCGAAGGGGGTGCGGGCCAATAAGGAGTTTTTTCATGCCATTTACACTAACAATGCCAAAACTTTCTCCAACTATGGAAGAAGGAGTTATTGTAAAATGGCATAAGAAAGTCGGTGATCAAATAGAAGATGGCGACCTCCTCATAGAAGTGGCCACAGACAAAGCAACCGTAGAATTTAACGCTATGGATGCCGGTTGGCTGCGACAAATCATCATCGAGGAGGGACAAGAGGCTATCGTCAACCAAGCGATCGCCATCCTCACAGAAAAAAAGAACGAAAGTATCGAAGGGTATCAGCCCGAAGGGGAAAAAGCCCCCGAAGCGGCCCCAGCTGCAAAAGCGTCTTCAAAAGCCTCCTCGAAAGAAACTGCTGCAGCACCAGCTTCTGCCGCTGCGCCGGGACAAGGCACCATGCGCCAACCAGCATTTGTTCCAGAAGCTCCTCTTGAAAAATTTGATTTCTCCCGTCCCGAAACCACGGCATCCCGTCTCAAAGCCTCACCGTTGGCACGCAAACTGGCAAAAGAACAAGGATTGGATTTATCAACAGTCAAAGGTACTGGTCCCGGACATCGAATTGTCAGTGCCGATTTAACCAAAGCCCAACCGTCTGGAATTGTTGCCTTCGGCCGCACAGAAAGACCAGATAAAGCTCCTGGATCTTATGTGGAAGAATCCTTAACACCGATGAGAAAAGTCATCGGACAACGTCTTCAAGAGGCAAAAACATTTATTCCACACTTTTATGTATCGCTTAAAATTGATGCTGAACCCATGATGAACTTGCGTGAACAACTTAAGTCACATGAAGTGAAAGTCACGTTTAACGATTTTATTGTCAGAGCAACAGCCCTAGCCTTGCGAGCTCATCCTAATGTCAACAGTGGATTCAATTCCGTATCAAATAGCGTCATCCGCTTTGAAACCATAGATATCTCCGTAGCTGTAAGCGTTAATGGCGGATTAATTACTCCCATTGTCCGCCACGCCGACTTCAAAAACATTGGGGAACTTTCCCTCGAAGTTAAGCAACTGGCAGCTCGAGCAAAAGACGGAAAACTTGAACCCCATGAATATAAAGGAGGCTCATTCACTATCTCCAACCTAGGGATGTATGGTGTCTCCGATTTCGTCGCCATCATCAATCCGCCGCAAGCGGCTATTTTGGCTGTCAGTGGCATTATTCCCACTCCAGTTGTGCGCAACGGTCAAGTCGTTGCGGGCCATGAAATGATGCTAACGCTTTCCGGCGATCATCGAGTCATCGATGGCGTTGCTGGCGCCGAATTCCTCCGCACACTGCAGCGCCTTCTCGTCAACCCTGGTGTCCTCCTCGTTTGATCAAGATGTGTCGGTATAAAGCAAGGCCCTCGGGAACATTTCGACAGCTTCTTCGATAGAAATTAGAAATACGTGACAATAAAACATTGAGGACTTTCAAGCCTCATAGATTAAATGCTTTCGCGCTAGTAGGCCGCCCAATAAGTTCTGATACCCTGCGGCTGCGTGAAAGCCCCGGGGTTCGAGGATTGTAAATGGGTTTGTATTGCCTCATACTAAACCATTTACAATCTTCGAACCGCGGGAGCTTTGACGCAGTCGCAGGGTGTCAAGACTTATTGGGCGGCCTACTAGTCCACATTCTCATTTTGAGCTAGGAGGAGTATATGAGCTCGACAAGTCGAGCAATACCAGAGCGGCGACAAGTCGCACGCACTCCAGACGCTACGCGGCATCGGCCCTTCCCGAGACACTCCTTAATCAAATCTTAATATATTAAATATAATATGTCCGATACAACCTTAAGTAGGAGTTTACAATGCATCCAATGTTTTCCGCAACAGGCCCTAATTTGTCCTCTGCAGACCTTAATGCCGATCTCAGATCTTTTGCCAACCAAACGAGAAATATGGCGAATGAAATGCTTTCAGCCCAGAGAGGGGAGTCTCATTCAGGTCCCACTGTTATCCACTACTATCACGACTACAACAGACCCTGGTGGAATCGCTCCTGCAATCCATTCTGGAGTCCGTTCTTTGTACAACCCGTTTATATTTTTCCTTCCCAATCCCGTTCTTACAACGATAATAGAGGGAATAACAATAATGTATTGATCGGCATCGCTGCAGCAATTGTCGGCGGAGTCGCTGCCTTTTTCGTCGGATCGGGAATTAGCGCCCTTGAAGATAGTACCGACGCACTGGAAGACACACATATCCAGCACCAAAAATTCAAAGACTACGCATCACAGAGATCTCAACCAGAAGAACAGCAGAAAATTCAACAAGCACTTTATGCTGCCAGCCTAAAAGAAAGAATTTGCCGCCGGATTAAAAGCTCAGCTGTATCCGATTTAGTCTTTCGCGTGGGCGTTCTCGCTGGTGCAACGTTTGCATTCCTGGGTGCTGTCTGCACACACCCAGCGTGGATCACAGCAGGAATCGTTACAGGCTGTGTTTTTGGCCTCGCAATGATCTTCAAAGCTGGTCTGGGATCGGACAAGCACAACTTCCGTGATGCTGCGGAATTGAAGCAAGTCGTCGAAAACATGGGATAATCTGGGAATTCAATGTTGTTTAATTTTACTATGTCCACCTTCCGACACATTCTTTTTGCGATGATTCTTCTCGAATCATCGCAAATTGCCTATTCCCAATCGATCCCTACTGCTGATGCTTTATCCTCTTCAGTGAAACGTTTTGACACCATTAATGCCACTCAACTGCGTTTAAGCAATGGAATGACTGTATTTTTAAAACCAACCGATTGTGAAGAGGGTGAAATATATGTGAAACTGGCAGCTCTTGGGGGTTATGCCTCGCTGGCTGAAAAAGAGCGTCCCTCAGCAGAGATTGCTGCACAGGTTGCCTGGGAGTCCGGTATGGACACAATGAGCAGTGATCAAGTCTCCGTGTTTTTGTACAATAACTCGTTGGATATTGCTTCAAGAATCCATCCCTTCAGTCGAGTCATCCAGGGTGAAGGCTGCACCAGTGGCGTTGAAGGGTTATTACAATACATCAAAATGATATTCACTTCTCAGAAATTTACCAAGGAAGGATGGGAAGCGGCTTTATCAAAAGCTAAAATCGATTTAAATAAACTCGTCAATGATGTCGACTACGCCTATGAAACAGCTTTCGTACAATTTAATACACAGGATTTTTCCGGGCTGCGGCCTTCTGTCGACTTAAAAAAGGCCGATTTCGAAACGACTGAACAATTATTTCGCCGCAGTTTTTCGGATCCCTCTGAATTTTACTGCGTTATTGTAGGGGACTATGATGTGCACGCAATGATCGCTCTGATCAATCGACACCTGGGAAGCATTCCGCCTGCAAAAATATCCTCCGGCTTAAATCACCCTTTCGCGGCACCGTTTCCCAAAGGAGTGACCAAAGGAGACGTAAAACTAAATGGGTGTTCAGGAAATATTGTCAGACTGACATTTCCACTAAAATTGGACAAAATCATAGATGAGAAGCTACTTCCGCAAATTGCCTTTGCCTGCCAAGTCATCGAAACCCGTTTGGGACAGGTTATCACAGAGAAGATGGACAAATCTTATGGAGTAGACGTTTCTTACGAATTTCCTCTCTATCCTCTCTTAGCTGATCCATGGCTTTCCATTCGCTTCCGTTGCGACGAATCGCAAGTACCTGCTCTGACACGGACTGTAATCGCCGAAATCAGGCATTTACAGCAGGACGGAGTATCCGAAGACGAGGTGGAAACGATGAAAACATTGGAGTTCAGCCACCAGGAATTTTGGCTTCAGGACAACTTCTACTGGTTGTCAATGCTAATGAACTATTCTCTCTGGGGATGGGATCCGGAAAAAATCATCTACAAAAACACTTCCATCAAAGACCTGTCATCTCAAGATGTCACCAACTTAATCAACAGTACCATTTCCCTAGAAAACTACAGCACCTTCAACGGAATTTTTACCTTGGACAAAATGCCCCTATAATTGATTTTTTTCTGAGGCATGGATTTCAGTTGCATTTAGGTCTGTTTTGACCTAAAATGAATGTATATAGTGGGCAAATTCGGATACCTAATGGAATATTCAAACTGGACAATTAAACTGGTTGGTCAGGCAAGAAAAGCATTTAAGGAGTTACCTAAGGGTACGGGTCGAGGTTGTATTATGCAGGGACACATGAGAAAGCACCCTACTGAAGATAGGCGAACTTCCACTGAGCATACAAAAGAAATGATTTAAAAGAGTCCACTAACTGGAGAGTTGCTGCGAAAGATGCTTTTGGAGAATTTCCATACACAGCACTTAATTTACGCGGATTGCGCAATCGCGAAGGTCTCACTCAAGAACAACTGGGCCAAGCCATCGGAACGGAACAATCCAAGGTATCCAAAATGGAAAGGGGAGAACGACCAATCGGCGTAAAACTTGCAAAACGCATTGCCAACAAATTTGACATCGATTATCGCCTTTTTCTTTAAATAATATTTGCCTGTCAGAAATTTACCAAGGAAGGATGGGAAGCAGTATTATCAAAAGCTAAAACAGTTTAGTTGTAAAAAAAACATGTAAATAAAATAGTTTTAAGGAAAACATTTAAATAAAGCATTTAAAGAAAACAATTTGAAATAAATAGTCCAACCTGATACAATACATCTAGTTTGAGATTAAATTAAAAAAGGAGTATTTTATCATGAATTCAAATCAAATCGGATTGACCATTAGGTCTTATACAGACACGATCGCTGGCGCAAAGCCCTCAGAATTGCCCAAGATGATCGATTTGTATCAAAAAAACAAAATACAATTACAAGCTCTAGTGGATTGGAAAAATAGTATGCCATCTGATCCAAATAGCGAAACAAACCATTTAACCGATTATATGCTTGTTGGCGAAGGGCGGGATAAGATGGCAAAGATCCTCGAATTAACTTCTCTTAATCCAGCTCTGAAGCAACTCATTACCAAGCGTATTACCGAACTGACTGAGCTTGATCCTACAGCGCAAGCAGTCAAGACGCTATGGGACTCTGTTCAGTAATTTCAATAGTCTAAAGAGCTATTCCTACAATTCGTCCAATTCTGTCACCGTTTCGGCTATAAAACGGTGACAGATTAAAACTCACACCTACTGATGCGATAACGTCTGATAATACACGTTATGCTGTGTTTGTCAAGAAACAATTTGAAAATAACCGGTGGGGTAGTTTTGTGTCGGCCCTCCGGGACTCGCTCTTTTGTTTGGATGGTTCCCAGGCTTCACTCGTCCCTTCGGGACAGCGCCTCAGCCCATACTTGTACCCACATCTTTTTATGAGGTACGTAACATACTTTGCTTTA
>JBAWVE010000077.1:0-9670 GCA_037147435.1 Parachlamydiaceae bacterium | reverse complement strand
CTAGGTATGTGTTTGAGATTGATTCTTGAAATCCAACCAAACTTTTCCGCCATAGAGATTATCAGACTCGGATAATTGTTTTAATAAAGGGAGCGCCATTTTAAAATGAGCTCGATTAGCGATTAAGGGAACATTATTTTTGTCCTTTGCCGACAGTATTTTTATGATTGCAGATCGACCTTCTTCATCGTTAATGATTTCCTTCAAGAAAGGAATAATCTTTTTAAATGATGCAGTATCGATGATACGACCATCATGCATCCGTTCGCATGTGGCTATAAAACTAGAAATTTTTGCACCCAACTTCCCTAATCGAGACTTGCCATCTTTTATTGTTATGAAATTTCTGTCACCTTGATTAGTAGTTTCTGTGGATGTAATCGTATTGATCCTATCAATTAGTTGTTGTCGAAAATTATTATCATTAAGAGCTCCTTCAAGTGTTGCTTTATGATGTTTTCCTTGGAAGAAATTCGCCCTTATGGAAGGCTCTAAATTAGGTCCGGTGCTGTCTTGGCTAGTAGGGTTAACCATAACGATCCTCCTTCTTAATTCAGCTTACATCCTGCATTTCCTGTAAAACTCCCTCGCACAACAATCCGTCACACCAATGCAGCCATCCTGCAAAATTCTGACCGAAAGTTTTTCATTGTGAAGGTGATCAAGTCCACTTTTTTCATGCAGTAACATTGTTTTTCTCGCTTGTTTTGTTTATTATAATCATGTGTTTTAATTTAATTATATCATTTTATTATTGTTTGTCAAAATAATAATTAATAGATCTATCTGAGGTCCAAGATAGACTGACTGAAAAGGTGATCGGAGCTCAAGAAACATATTGAATGTTAATGAGTAGTGAAATATTGTCAGCCCAAGTGAAGGATCCTGAATTTAGGAGATAGGTATGGATGCAGATTCCGACGAGTTGAAGGCTGCCGTCAAAACGGGCTGTGCAAAATTTCAACGCGCCAAAGAAGAAATTGGCAAAGTCATTGTCGGACAGGTTGAGATGATTAATAGTCTATTTATCGTTTTCCTTGCCGACGGACACATTTTACTAGAAGGGCTTCCCGGGTTGGCAAAAACTCTTGCTGTGAATACACTGGCAAAAGTTGTCCAGTGCGATTCGAAGCGCGTCCAATTCACTCCTGACTTGCTGCCGGCTGATCTGATAGGCACATCCATCTACAATCCCAAAGATGGCTCGTTTAGCATCAATAAAGGTCCTATTTTTACTCAAATTCTTCTGGCAGATGAAATCAATCGCGCCCCCGCAAAAGTGCAATCGGCACTGTTGGAAGTCATGCAGGAGAAACAGGTTACAATTAGCGGCACAACATTTCCTGTGGGATCCCCCTACCTTGTTCTTGCGACACAGAACCCAATTGAGCATGAAGGCACCTACCCTCTTCCTGAAGCGCAAACAGACCGATTTATGATGAAAATTAAAATCGACTACCCTTCAAAAAGTGAGGAGAAAGAAATTTTACGGCGGATGGGAACTCTTGCCAAAAGTCCTGTCGCACAACCTGTTTTAACGGCTCAAGATATTCTTGAGGCACGTCAGATTGTCAACGATGTTTATACCGACGATAAAATTATCGATTATATCTTGAATATCGTATTCGCGACCCGCAATCCCAAGCTATTTAATGTCGACATCCAGGAACTTCTCCTTTTTGGAGCTTCTCCACGAGCGAGTATTGCACTGAAACTTGCTGGAAAAGCGCATGCCTTTCTTGAGGGCAGAACGTATGTCACGCCGCAGGACATCAAACTGATTGCTAAGGACATTCTACGTCATCGCCTAAGGCGTACTTATGAGGCAGAGGCCGAAGGTATCACCTCTGATGACATCATTGATAGAATCCTTTCAACGATCCCTGTCCCTTAAGACGCCTAAACAAAAAAATGGACAAAGTCGAACATATGACTTCCACTCCGTCAAGCCTATTTAAAAAAATCCGGCGCATAAAAATTCAAACAGAACACCTTGCCAATGACATTTTAGCTGGAGCTTACCGTTCGGCCTTTAAAGGGAGAGGGATGGAATTCGAAGAGGTGCGTGAGTATGAACCAGGTGATGATGTGCGCACCATCGACTGGAATGTCACAGCCCGTATGAATCACCCTTACGTAAAAAACTTTCGGGAAGAGAGGGAGCTGACTGTCACATTAGCTGTCGATGTGTCTTCCTCGACCCGTTTTGGCAGCCAACAACAGTTAAAAAGTGATCTCATTGCAGAAATTGCCGCTGTCATTGCATTTTCCGCTATCAAAAATAATGATAAAATTGCCCTGCTACTATTTTCCGATAGGGTTGAAAAATATTTACCGCCGCAAAAAGGTTCCAGACATGTCCTTAGGATCGTTAGGGAATTGCTGACACATCAACCACAAAGTCACGGTACAAACATAGGAGAGGCTTTATCATTCCTGGGTAATGTGCAAAGGCGTTCAGGTGTTTGCTTTCTCCTTTCGGACTTCATTTGCCCTGACTATTCTCGAGAGGCTTCTGTTATTGTAAGAAAACACGATCTTGTCCCTATTGCCATGGTCGATCCCGCAGAGAATATGCTTCCTGAAATGGGCATCGTGCCATTTCTTGATCTTGAAAATCAGACATTGCGCATCGTCGATACTTCATCAAAAAAAGTGCAGGATTTTCTACAAGAATCCACAGGCAAGCGGTTGGAAAAACAAAAAAAAATAATGCAAAAACTGGGTGTTTTATTTTGTGTCATACACACTGAACTTTCTTATGTGCCGCAACTGCGCCAATACTTCACTCTGAAACATCGGGGATTTCGATGATCTCTATGCTCTGTCTTATTTTCATAGGTATATTCGGAGATTTTGCTCTCAATGCACAAGAGGATGCTGGATCATTTTCAACTGTATATATCATCTCTAATACTGCCTCAAATGACAATAGAAGGGTCACAACATCTAATGCTTCTTTCGAGTTTCAAAATGTAATTTCCCTCCCTCTTCCCCTGTCTCGTGATTTTCCTGTTACCATCTCTCCTGAAAATGATAGAAAATACTTGAAAAACCCTCAGTTTAGTGCTCGAAATCAAGCGGAAATCATGTCCCTGCTGCAAACAAAATCGTTTCCCTTATTACACATTTTCGCCGCTATCATCGTGTTTGCTGTCATTATATTAATACGTCTAACACCGGATGTCGCAAGCTCCATTAAAGAAGACATCCTTTCCGCTGAACAGGTGCGCATCCAGGCAACAGAAAAATTAGAAAATCTTATCATCAACAGTCCCCAACCCAATGAGTCGGCTTCAGCATTTTTTCTACGTCTTGAATCGGCTTTGCGGGAGTATTTGGACTCGACATACCACCTCGGAGCTTCCACTTCAACTTCTCAGGAACTGGCAACTAAATCCATTTCCTGTGTGGATACAAATTTGCAGTTGCGTCTGGTTGGGATTATTCAAGAAGCGGAATCCATCAAATTTTCGCGCAAAGAGATCTCTGAATACGAATGCCACTCTGCTGTTGAAGTCGTGAAAATCCTTTTAACACAAAATTAACACAATCTTTGTCCTGTTTTAACACGAATCCATTTTAATCCTCTCCATATAGCAGAAGTTATCTGCGAATCAACCAATAAAAACGTGAGGAAATTAAATGAACCCAACACAAACAGGCAACAACCACCCCTTCATCACCCTTAGTGTCAACCCACACCCTTGTGCACAACGGGATTATGTACTGATCATTGATAAATCGGGCTCTATGGCACATCCTGACATGCCAAATGGACAAACACGCTGGAAGGCTGCAGAAGAGACTGTCTATGCGCTCGCTGCAAAAGTATTCGAATTCGATCCTGATGGGCTTGATGTGTGGTTATTTTCCAATAATAATAGATGTTATCGCAACGTACGGCCGGAAAGAGTCCAACAAGTATTTCAGGAAAATGAACCTTGTGGCGGCACTGCGATGGCTGAAGTTTTGAAAAATGCCTTCGATGAATACTTCACTAAACGGGATGCTGGAAAAGCCAAACCCAATGGAGAGGCTATTTTTGTCATCACAGATGGTGAGCCAGATAACAAAGAAGCAGTCATAAGTACTATTGTCGGGGCTTCTTTACGCCTTCGTGCTACTGACAATCTGGCTGTACACTTTGTTCAAGTTGGTAATGATCCGGTGTCTACTCAATTCCTGAAAACTTTGGATGAAGATCTTGTATCGAAACATAAAATTACGTACGACTTCATCAAAACAATAAAAATCGGGGATTTGGAAAATCAAGGGATTACTCAAACTATTTTGAATCTTATCAGCGAAACAGCAAGATCCAAAATGGCACCTGCGGCCCAACCTCAGTTCATTAACTTCATTTAAGGTCCTATAAACTAGTGGAATAGAGATCGAGTTTTGGATGCAATATGGAGATTGTTGATCCGATATTTCTCTCTCCCATCACTGGCGAAAAGAACCCGGCGTCCTCGACTGTCATCCTCCCACGTGTAGGTTAACAGCGAGGCGTTAAAGAGTCTTTTCATCAAATATCTTGGAGGGAAATGCTCTTTTGCTGGATCGATCCCATCGAAGATTTCTCAAAATATATTAGAGAACTACAAAAATCCTTTATTTTGACGACATTGGTTACAAGATCCAGGGTAAGATTCTCCATGTTCTTTTCGCATAAGCCACCCATTCACTGCCGAATCGTTCCTTTAAGGCTTTTTCTTCCACGTATATTCGATAGCCAAGAGAAAATCCCAGAATAATCAAAAACGCGATCAAAACCATAACGTAACCGGTGGCGAGTCCCAGTCCAATGGCAGTGATAAAAACGCCAGAATAGGAAGGGTGTTGAAGCCATTGGTAGGGGCCTTTATCAATGAGGTGATGATTAGGGAAAATGACTACCTCCATGGTAAAAAATTTCCCAAGAGAGATGACTGCCCATATCCTTAATGCAGTGCCCATCAGCATCAATATAATGCCTAAGGGAATCAAAGAAGCCGGCAGATCAGAAGCCCATCGGACGTGCAAGACTAATACGATGATGCCAAAGATTAAAAGACTTGAGAGGGT
This sequence comes from Parachlamydiaceae bacterium, assembly GCA_037147435.1. Taxonomy (GTDB): domain Bacteria; phylum Chlamydiota; class Chlamydiia; order Chlamydiales; family Parachlamydiaceae; genus JBAWVE01. Next base: position 4,603 of record JBAWVE010000077.1, on the reverse strand, counting down.
AATCAACCACCAGGAACCATTGTCTTTCAATTGAGCTGCCAGGTAGCTCGTTTTTGGAGTCCCATTTTTACGCGCAATCACGCGGGTAATAAATTCTAAAATAAACCAAAAAAATGAAAGCCACAGGAGTCGGCTGGCTCCATTGAAGCTAAGAATCCAGCAGAAGTATTCACATAAAAAATCTGAAAAATTGTGGATGTGGTAAGACGAAGGGGGATGCATATAACTCCTCATATAACATTTTGAAGGCAGACTTTATGTTTTTTCGATCTCTACGAGATCATGTTTTTCGGGCTTAGATTAGTGGATTATCTCCGAGCGTATAAGGCCCCTCTAAAATCCTTGACTTAGATCTTTTATATAATTTTAATTAAAGGTTAACCAGAGATTATTGTAAAATTAAAAATCAATCAATGATGTGACTCTTACAAATATTAATCTGTGATTCGTAGGCGCATTTATGTGTATAGATATTTCTATAACTCTGACTTTAGGTTGTTGTCAATGCGAAGTATCATAAATTCAGCACATAGGATTGGAGTCTTTTAGGTTTTTATCGATGAGTCTTGACTTACATCTTTTGTATAATTTAAATTAAAGATTAACCAGGAGATCATTGTGAAATTCAAAGCATTAAGCAAATTCACCTTAACAATGTTGTGCGCATTTCATTCCTATTCAATCGAAGCGATAATTTGGAACGTGACAAGTGCTTCTGATTCAAATAATTCTGGCACCTTAACCTATGCAATCATCAACGCTCAAAACAGCGACACAATCGATTGTAGTGCGATCAACGGGCAAACAGTCGTGCTTAACAGATCTTTGCCGGCCCTTACACAAAGCGTCAATATCTTGGGGTCCGGAATTACTATCAACGGACAAAATCTATGGCAAGCTTTTTCAGTCGCTCAGGGTACTGTTTCAATCAATGATGTGACCGTTACAAATGCCATTTCCAAGGGAGGCGACGGGGGGGGTGCTGGTTATGGTGGAGGCGGAGGTGGTGTTGGTGGTGGTGGAGCTATCTATATCCAGAGTGGCGCTTCACTTGTTCTTTCCACCTCTGCCCTCGTCAACAACCAAGCGATTGGCGGAAACGGGGGAAGCAGCACCAGTGGAACAGGCACCTCTGGAGGTGGCGGTGGTGGTTTTGGCGGGGGAAACGGAGGAAGTTCTCCTGATGGTACTCCGGCTTCTGGTGGTGGTGGTGGACATAGCAATGGAGGGCCCGGGGGGTATTCGGCTGTGGGCGGCGACGGTTTATATTTTGGCGGTGGGGGCGGAGGGGGTATAAACAGCATGGGTGATGGCTTTGCTGGTGGATCTGCAGGTTTAGGTACTTTGTTAGGACCTTTTATGGGAGGTTCCGGCAGTAGCGGTGCGTCTGGTGGTGGAGCTGGGATTAATCAAGATGGGGTTCTGGGCGAGGCAACCCAGGGGGGGGGTGGGGGATCTGGAATCGGAGCTGACACTTTCTTTGGTGGGGGCGGTGGGGGTTGTGGTATGGGTGGTGACAGTTCAGGTGGAAATGGCTATGGTGCTGGAGGTGGCGGAGGCGGAGACTTTTGGGGCGGCAACGGCGGCATTCTTGGCGGTGGCGGAGGAGGAGGATACCTAGCCGGTAATGGCGGCTTTGGGGCCGGGGGAGGAGGTACTGATGATTATGGTGAAGGAGGTTTAGGTGGTTTTGGCGGTGGAAGCGGAAGTGGGAATGTTGAACCTGATGGCCACTTCGGCGGTGGTGGTGGTGGTGCAGGATTTGGTGGGGCAATTTTTGTGCAGACTGGGGCAGCGCTGACTATCCAGGATAGCCAGCAGATTTCAGGCAATAGTTCTCTTGGAGGTGTCGGAGGGGCAGGCACTAGTAGTCTTGCTACGGGGATGAATGGTATGGCAATGGGGAAAGACATCTTTCTGCGAGCCGGAGGAACCATTATCTTTGATTTGGAAAATACATTAAGTCTGAACAATCCGATAGAAGGGGATCAGACTGGGGGGCCGAATGGGAGCGGCGGTGTGACGAAGACAGGGGGTGGAGTTTTGCAACTCAATGGAGCTAATACCTATTCGGGGCTTACCACTGTCGATCAAGGAACACTCAAACTGAATGGCAGTGTGGTGGGCAATGCATTGATCAATGAAGGGGGGGTATTTTCTGGGAATGCTACAGTTGCAGGCAATATCATCAACAGTGGGATAATTGCTCCAGGAAATTCTATTGGAACGATCAATACCACAAATCTCTATCTGCAGCCCACTTCCCTGTTAAAGATGGAAGTTAGTTCAGCAGGAAATGCGGATCAGATTGTCGCATCGGGAGTTGCGCAGCTCGATGGAACACTCGATGTTATTCCTCTTTCCGGCAACTATACTGCACCACAGACATATACGATTATTACTGCGCCTGGAGGCGTTTCTGGAATATTTTTGTCACTTGAGAGCAGTTCGCCCACTCTTCTTCATGTTACCTACGACCCCTCCGATGTTAAAGTAAAAGTTTTACCAATCAGTGCCATCGGGCTCAGTCACAATGCTCTTAAGGCAGCTAATTGTTATTTGGGGGGTCCTTATGCGGCAGGGTCTGATGTCGATGTAGTGAGCGCTTCTCTTTTAACGCTCGATTTTTCTGGGCTCGATGCTGCCTTCAACCAGATGCAGCCATCGCATCTTTCTGCCCTAGCCTGGACGCAATTCGAGAATGCATTGTTGGTGCGTTCCAGTTATTCGCAGCATCTTGAACAGATAGCTTGTGATGATGCTTGTGATCGATTTCATGTCTGGGCCGATGGGTTAGGACAGTGGCAGCAGCAGGCTTCTAAGGGGTGTCAGTATGGTTACAACGCCTCTACTGGTGGGGTCACCTTCGGTGTCGATAGCAATTTCAGTGAATATCGACTTGGAGCTGCTGTGAGCTATACAGGAACAAAACTAAAGTGGAATCAATCGGCTGGAAATGCCAACTTGAACAGCTACTATGGAGGACTTTACAGCAGCTGGAGCGATGACAGCGGATATATCAATGCCTCGCTTCTTGGAGGCTACACCCAGTACCGCAGTTCGCGCCATCTCCATTTTTCCGAGATAGACCGCGACGCCAAAGCCACTCACAATGGTTGGGAAGCTCTTGTTGGGATGGAGGCAGGAATCAACTGGTGTAACGAATGTGTGGATATTATTCCCTTTATTAGGATTGATTATATTTATCAGGCGCAACAAGGGTACCAAGAGGGTGGCGCTGCCAGTTTGAATCTCGATATCGAGAAACACAACGATCAGCTATTTCAAAGTGAATTTGGTGTCGTCTTTACCAAACGCCATATTTGTGATTCCTGGTGTGAATCGGGGACGTTCGTGCCGCGCCTTAAGCTGAGTTATATTAACCAATCTCCCTTAACAGGACGCAGCCTACATGCCAATTTCACAGAATCCCCCTGTGATTTTAGCGTTACTGGACAGAGGTTTATGCGCAATCTAGGTGCTGCGTCGCTGGGCCTGACGTACTTTAATTGCGGCGAGACAATCGGTATCACTGTTCGGTATGATGGACAGTGTGGCAGTGATTACTGGAATCAATCATGCACGATTGCCCTTGATATGAAATTCTAAGTTTGATGTTGATTAATCGACAAAATTTTCTATCCCATGCTAAGCTTAAGCAACCTTGGGTAATTTGTATGAAATAATGCCCACACGAAGCGGAGGGGGGCGGGCGAGTTTTTCCTACGGCCCAGAAGTGTTACCCGTTTTTGCTCCATCTTGAACCATGTTCTGAAATGAATATTCTTTTTTTGATGATTTGTATAGTGTGTCACGTTCCCTTTTCCTTGGTGGGATCCTGGGATCTCTCATCTTTGCAAAAAAGTGAGATTCATCCTGATTTTATGTATCTCTCCTTGCCGATCCCTGACGCCTGTCTTGAAGAATTCTTTACGGATGCATTGTTTTGGGGGGCACCAGGAAATGCATTAGACTTGATTACCTGTTATCGAAGGTCCGGCTATCTAGAAAGAGTTCTGCACCGAAAGCGACATTTTAGTTTGGATATCGAATATGAAGAGTGCCCCATTTATAGAAAGTGGGAGCATCTAGGCTCTCTGCCAGGGAATCTTCACGTTGTTTTAGCCCATCGACATGAAAAAAGCTCTACTGGGTATTTTGATGGACTGATGATTGTGCAACGCAGAGAAAACGAACTGATTCTAAAAAACATTATTTGTTGTGGGGATCGTTGGGCTGGCGGCATTGGCAGCTGCACAGTAGAAGAAAATAAGATTCGCTACTCGCAACTTACCAATTCTGAATGTTTGCTGGGTCAGCTCCTAAGCTTATTTCCCGATCTTAAACAGCGCTATGAGGCAAGACCTAAACGGGAGGCTTGTAGTGGACAATATGGTGAAGGAAGTATAGAATATGAAGTGTTGATATCGCCTGAAGGAACAACTGAAAAAATAACGATCCTCTCTTTTGAACCTTCTGAAGATTCCGGTGCAGCTCTCCGGCAGTACCGTTCCCTTGAGGAGTTGCGACAATATCTTCTGGACGAGTTCATTGATGATTCCGATCCTGCTGTTATGGTTGGGTTAACATCTAGCCACGGCTG
>JBAWVE010000076.1:0-9714 GCA_037147435.1 Parachlamydiaceae bacterium | reverse complement strand
GACTTTGGCTGGCCTGTCAAGGGCGTGGCGTGCTTTTTGAGCAACGTTCAATCCATTCCCTGGCAGAACTTAACAGCTTCGACCGTGTTATTGTCGCTGGCGGGGCTTTATCCAAGAGGCTTCCAGAATTAGCCCATTTTAAAATTACGCCGATTAAAGGACAGTTATTGGAAATGGCGTGGTCTGACACCTTGCCGCAGTTAGCCTGTCCCGTAGCCTCACAATCCTATCTCTTGATGAATCCGAATAAAAAAACAGCCATTATAGGCGCCACCTACGAGCGCAACTTCACTGATCTCGAACCGGATATCGAGTTAACGATCAAGGAAATCATCCCCAAAACTCAATCCTTTTTTCCTGCAGTAAACCGCAATATGGTCATCGGATGCCGCTCTGGAGTCCGAGCCTCCACCCCAAATCATTTGCCAATTCTTGAAGACTTAAGAAATGGCCGATGGCTCATGGCAGGAATGGGATCTAAAGGTCTCCTTTACCATGCTCTATACGCTGAAGAGCTCAGCGCAAAAATATAGGGATACTAAGCTTCCTGCTCGGTATCTTCTAAGGGCAATCCCTTCTCAAGGATGTCTTTGGCAGTCGCCTTCACCGTTGATAACCCTTCGGAAAATCCAATCAGCCGCATCAATTGATCAACGTACACCACTTCTGTACTCAGCTGATCGTTTACAGACTCTAAGTAGGCTATTTTTTTAAGAAGCTGTGTTTTAGTCATTTGGTACTCCTTGGTTATCCATACCCATCAAGTGCATAATCCGTGCCAGCCCCAATCAATGCCTTTCTTGGAAAGAATTGAGGCGCAATCTTGTGTCGCCTCAATTCTTTCCAAGAAGCATAAATGCCAATTTCAATTTATCTTTGTTCACTGCTTGAAATGATTGAACAAGTCGTCTATCCTGACTCTTTTAGTAGGAGGATAAATGCTTGTCGTCGCCCACAACTATCAATCTAATATTTTATTGATAGTTATGGGTGATGACAAGAGATAAATGGGGCATGTTCTCTTCAATCAAAAGATGAGTTAAGGAATTTATACGCATGACACAACATTACAATGATTACGTCTGGAAAAAAGGGCTTCCTTACGGAGTGCGCCCATGCGGCGAGGACGCCCCCCTATCTTACCGAATAGTCTCAGACCCCTATCACAAACGAAATTCCGTCGAGGAATACAAAAGCGGGTGTTTTTCAAAAGTAATCTACGACTCAGCTCTATTTGATTTCCGTCAGCTGAAAGCAGAACTGCAAACGGCGTGGCACAAGACACTGATTGAAGAGGCCGGAGAGCGCACGACATGCCACATCCGCAACCAGGATGGTCGACTTATTCTCATAGAAAAATATGCTTTTGAATCCAACCGTTGCCGGGAGTGTGAAGCGTATTCTCCCCAGGGAATTTTACTGTCAGTACAGAAAATTCATTATGAAAAGCTAAAAGACCCCTATGATGGAGTCACCCTATTTGACTCGAATGCCCACCAAGTGCTGTTAAAGAAATACGCTATCGATGAGGAGACTGGGGAATTCACCCAGCTCCTCCATGAACAATGGGACTGATCTATTAACGAAAGTTCCTTGATTAGTGAACTACAGCCGACTTACCGGTCATGTATTCAAAGTCGCCCTTTGTTGTCAGGTTCCCTTTATAATACCAGTCAGTCTTGACAACCTCACCGATGTATGTTGTGGAAGGACCATGCATTTTTCCGGCCTCCCAGCCTGTTTTTTGAACGACAGTCCGGCCATCTCGATAGCGAATTTCTTCGCCCTGTTTGTCGCCATTGACGTATGTCGCTTCGCCGCACTTTTCCCCATGCTGGTATATTGTTGTCAAGCCATTTTGAGCCCCTGCGGACCATTGTTCGACTGTGCAAGGGTCCCCTGAAGGGTTGAATGTGCGTTTGGTACCTTCAACGACACCGTTTCGATAAGAAATTGTTTCTCGTGGAGACCCTGTAGGGAAGTAGGTGATGCGTAGGGAAAGTTGACCGTCCTGAATTGTATCTGTCGACAGCAAGTGCCCATAGTCATCGCGCATAAAGCGTGTGCCCTGAGAATCTTCAACCACGGCATCGCGCTGATTTAGAGAAGTGAAGTATTGACCGTTGATCAATCGGTCATCCCGATACTGTTCGATAATCCGTGGTGTTCCATTAAGATACCATGCAGAAACCGTGTTGACGCCCGCTTCTGGAGTATTATATGCTGTTTCGTTTTTTGGTGTGCCATCGAAAAAGAACTCCGTCACTTTAACAACAGCCCCCTGTTGGTAAATTTCGCTCTTTTGTATCTGTGAACTATGCGGATAAGTAGACTTTGTCTCTCCGTCTAGTTTGCCAGCAGAGTAGTTGGAAGACACAATAACGCCATCAGTCATTGTCCTGACAACAGTTCCATCTTCCCCGGACTTCTTCCAATAATCTGAAGGGACAGAGACTCCATATTTATGAATATACGTTTCATCAACAACATTGCTGGGTTGACGCTCGGAACAAGCCGTTAGTGAAATAGCGAGGAGTAAGACCCCGGACAGAAGAGAAACACATGAAGATTTAGACATAATTTAAGCCCATTTTTTTTAATGTTATTGAGGAAATTGTAAAGCTGCATTTGGGGCCAAATGAAGATCTGCAATCGCCTTTATATAAGAGTGCCTACACTTTGCATGATGCGAGCGTGCTCCGCATCAACTTTTTCCTGAGCAATTGTTTTTTCTCTGTCGCGATATAAAAAGCGTAAGGTAACGTTTTTCAGTCCAGCACCCAGTTTATCGCTCCGATAAATATCCAGTAATGAGACATTCTCCAGATGCTTTGAAGGAACAGAGTAAACTGCTTTGAAAATATCGTCAATAGCAGTACTTTCTTTAAGAGTCAATGTCCAATCACGTTCAGATCCAGGATAGATCGGAAGCTGCTGCATCTTAATATCTTTCGAGCGCAGCCTCAACAAATGATGTAAGTTTATTTCAGCAAATAAAATTTTCTGTGGGACATCTAAACGACGCAAAACAGCCGGATGAACCTCCCCTAACGATCCAATAGCGAGCGAACCAGAGAAGATAACGGCTTGCCTTCCTGAATGTAATGCTGCAATTTTTCCCACCTTAAATGAAATATCAGGAATTTGCAATTCGTTCAGAATGTTCTCTACAATACCCTTCAAGATAAAGAAATCAGCCTCTTGTGCTTTTTCACCCCAGTAATGAGGGGTTGACTTACCAGACAGGACGATCGCTGCAACAGATTGCTCGCTGTAGTTGTCACCATCTTTGAAGTGGATCCGACCAATCTCAAAGCCTGCTACATCCTGATTTTGGTGGTCCCAGTTGTATTTAATCACCTGCAAAAGACCCGGAAGCATGGATGTGCGCAAGATCGATTGTTCGACCGAAGTCGGATTCAACACACGCACCCAAGCACTTTCTGGCATCTCTGTTTCCTGGATGACATCAAGGATAGAGGGGCCGATCAAATCACAGGTGATAAACTCCTGCAACCCCTCACCGATCAAACGGGAACGCATTTCTCGTTCAAAAATAAATACGGGCTGGTGTGGAACAGAAGACGATGTAAAACGGGCAGTCGATATGGTGATATTGTCATAACCGAAGATACGGGCAACCTCCTCTATGAGATCCACCTCTTCCTTGATGTCATTGCGGTAAGAAGGAACCTGGACATGAAAGAGATCAAGCCCTTCCAACCGTGTGGAAAATTCCAGACGTTTAAAAACATTCTCCACTTCCCCAGCACTTAATCGTGTGCCTAAAAGCTGATTGATTCGACTCAGGCGGCAATTGACTTTTTTAAGCGGAAAGCCCTGAGGCGCAGTGTCAACAATTCCGGAGCTAACTTCACCACCGGCAACCTGTTGAATGAGCCGTGCAGCCCGATCTAAAACAAGTGGAAGAATGTTGGAGTCGCATCCTCGTTCAAATCTCTTTGAGGCATCTGTCATCAATCCCAAGCGCTTGCTTGTCCGACGAATTCTCCCTGGGGCAAAGGATGCGGCTTCCAGGACGATATTCTTTGTGTCGGAACCCACTTCAGAATTAAGCCCCCCCATGATACCAGCCAAAGCAATAGGTTTGTGTTGGTCACAAATCAGCAAGTCACCACTGGTGAGCAGGCGCTCTTTGCCATCAAGAGTGGTAAACACGTCCCCATCGGCAGCTTTTCTGACAATAAGAGCCGCCCCGCCAATTTTTTCAGCATCGAATGCGTGGAGCGGATGTCCCAGTTCCAACATGACATAATTAGTGACATCGACGACATTATTAACAGAACGCATGCCAGCGGCTTCTAAACGGGAAGTGAGCCACTCCGGCGAAGGTCCGACAGTGACATTATGGATGACGCGGCACGCATACCTTGGGCACCCCTCTGAATCCATCACATTGACAGAGATAAACTTTGACGCCAGTGACAAGACATCTTCACTCATTTCAACATCAGGCAATCGATAGGGAATTTCCTTTGCAGCTGATAGTTCTCTGGCGACGCCAATCAAACTGGAACAGTGCCCTAGATTGGGTGTCAGAGAGATTTCGAATACTGTGGACGCATAAAGCTCGGCGACATCAGTTCCCTCCTTAAGATGCTGAGAGAATTCAATGATACCGTCTCCTTCCTTGGAAATGCCCAGTTCATCAGGAGCGCAAAGCATCCCGAACGAGTCCACCCCACGCAATTTGGCTTTTTTGATTTTGAATTTTTTTCCCGTTTCATCCGCTAGATAACCGTCTACCCGTGCGAGGGCCGTCTTGATTCCTGCGCGACAGTTGGGGGCGCCGCATACGACCTGAAAGGTCTGTTCGCCGTCAAAAACAGAAGCCACAGTAAGGTTATCTGCCTCTGGGTGTTTGTGGCATTCCAGCACTTTTGCGACAACCACATTGGTGCAAGGTAAAGCTGTTGTATCAATGGAATCGACTTCCAAACCGGCCAATGTCAATGTTTTGGCAATCTCAGCAGGAGACATTTTAGTGTCGATATACTCATTAAGCCAATTAAGAGGAATACGCATAAACTTCCATGAAAAATGTTGTTTGAATAGGGATAGGGTGGATAATACAAAAAAAACAAAAGAAATGCAACTAAAGATGTGGCCCCGAAGGCGCGAAGCGTTTGGAGTCCCCAAGCGGCTGCGCCGCTCTGGTAGCGCTCAACTTGTCGAGGTCATCAATCCACCAACGCCTATTAGGCTAATTCATAGTTCTTTAGGGATATGGTTGATCGATGAGCCTGACAAGTCGAGCGCTACCAGAGCGGCGACAAGTCACGCACACTCCAAACGCTTCGCGCCTTCGGACTTTGCGTTTAAATTCCGTCCAGAGTATACTTCATGGTTTTAACCACAAGGAGTAAATTAAATGACAAAAGAACACACCCTATCCATCATTAAACCTGACGCCGTCGGCAAACACCACATTGGGGAAATTATTTCCCGATTTGAAAAAGCAGGACTTCACGTCGTGGCAGCGAAGATGGTTCATCTATCCAAGGATCAAGCAGAAGGTTTTTACGCTATCCATAGAGAACGCCCCTTCTTTAAAGACCTCGTTTCCTTCATGATCACCGGCCCTGTGATGGTCATGGTCCTTGAAGGCGACCGCGCGATTGCAAAAAACAGAGAAATCATGGGAGCAACAGACCCGAAAAAAGCTGCTGCTGGTACTATCCGCGCAGACCTTGCTGCAAGTATCGATGAAAATTGCGTTCACGGTTCAGACGCCTTGGAAACCGCTGCAACAGAGATTGCCTTTTTCTTTAAACCTCAGGAAATCCACACGCGTACCCGCTAGAATTACATTTTAAAGTCCATGCCGAGGTAGGAGCGGCGTACCTCGGCACTATTGACCAAGTCGGCGACATTGCCAGAAAACAACACCTTTCCCTCAGAGACTATATAGCCACGATGAACGACAGAGAAGATTTCACGGGCATTGTGATCTGTAATTAAAATACTGATGTTTTTATTCGACAGCAACGTAATCAAATGCTTCACTTCTGCAATGGAAATCGGATCGATATTGGCAAAGGGTTCATCCAGCAACAGAAAAGAGGGATTAGTCACAAGAGCGCGCGTAATTTCCAGTCGGCGTCTTTCCCCGCCCGACAGTGTCTGGGCCTTTTTTTTGGCAAGCGGAGTTAAATGCAACTCCTCCAGAAGTTCTTCAAGACGCTGTTTCTGCTCGGCACGGGATAAGGGAAGGCTTTCCAGGATGCAGAGAATGTTCTCTTCCACGGTAAGGGTGCGAAAAATCGAAGGTTCTTGCGCCAAATAACCCATTCCCATTTGAGCCCGTTTATGCACGGGAAAACGGGTAACATCTTCGTTGTTAAAAATGACTTGGCCGGCATCAGGCTTGATCAAACCTATTGTGACATAAAAAGCCGTGGTTTTGCCAGCACCATTGGGGCCCAAAAGACCGACAATTTCGCCGGAACCTACTTCGAATGATAGCCCATTGATGACTTGGCGCCCGCCGTACGATTTCATTAAATCGCGCACCTGAAGTCGTTGGGTCTCTTTTTTTGTATTGTCCATCTTCATGCCTTTATTTCTGGATATTTCCCAGTGAAAAACGACGTCGTAATGACTCTAATTCGCTATCAAGGAAACTCAGGCGCACATCGCCAAGGCCGCGCACCATTTCGCGGCGCACAGCATCTGCTCTAGTAATTTTAAGCACAGGGGCACTAATTTGCAGGTTATTCGTTTGGTCATAAAGAAGCACCCGCTGCTCTTTTGAACCTCTGAAAGTCATTTCATTTGTCTGAGGAAAGATTTCCACACTATCGGCAAGGATATACTGTTTGTGATCCTGGGCAAAGGCGTTAGTAATTTTGACATTCCCCTGCAAGACGATTCTGACCGGAGTGATTTTTCGATTGGCGTTTTTTTCTGAAATTTCATATTTGACAAAAACTTTATCAGCATAGATTTTGCCCTTTGCATCGGAAAAAAATACCTGTAGATCTTCGATAACCTTGCCAGCAGCCTCGAGAGGGCTTAGCATGCGCAATTCCATTCTTTTATGATCTACCTTTAATTTCCCATAACATTTTAATGTATGGTCGAGATAGGTTTCTTCATCGGTATGGATTAAAACAGCCTCTCCATCCGTCTCCAACTCGGAAATTTGTTTTTTCCCATCCACGGTGACCAACGTGATGAATACATCGTCAGCGGCATCAAGCTTTCCGACCCCCTCTTGTGACACTTTAACATCTCCAGAAAGCGTGATCACCTGTTTAGGGTCGTTCCAAACGAGTTTTTTGGAAGAGAAATTGGTTTTAGATTGACCTAAGCCATTTAAAATTCCATCAACCTGATTACACGTCAGGAGTTCGTTGGCTATATCGATATGGATGTCTTCAGCATGAATAACGTCCCCTCCGGCAGTTGTGACCGAAGCGTTCCCATACAGAATTGCCATTCCGCCGACTGTCCCCGGGGAATAAATTGCCCGGTCGGAAGCCGCTTTAAAATACGTGGCGTAATCGATTTTCACATTGTCGCGAAGGGTCAACTCATCACTTTGGTATTCAGCACGATCAGCCTCGACAACAATTTCTTTTTTGTCTTGGATTCGAGCTTTCAGCTGGTCAGCAATAAGATTAGGCTTCTTCCCCGTCAGTGAAACCTCTGCCTTTGTTGCAGTGCCTGTGGCAAGACGCCTGCATCCTTCAATTTGATCGCAATTAAGGGAGTATTCCTGAAACTCTGTTCCCGAAGCCATAGTGCGCGAAAAATTGACTTTTTCAGCAATCAACATATCATCCTGGTAGTAAAATGCAGCTTTTTCAGCATGCAACATAATGATGACCTGTTCTGGATTCTCCGACTGTGCATCCACCCTCTCCTGCACCCAACAATCAACATCCAGCATATTCTCCACTACCTGCAAGGCATTGTGAGACTTTTCTGTGACCAATTCGGCTTGTGCACTCCTCACGCGAAATTGGTGGGGCACTCCATTTTTCTTGAAGGAAACATCTCTTTGGATCCCAAAACGCACTTGCCTCGAATTGGTCGTTTCAGACTCGGCGTCGAGTTTTCCATGAATCATCTTTTCATAGGCAGCCTTGTCCTTAGCCGAGTACGAACCAAAGAATAGATAGAAAAGAAAAACTCCACCGCAAAATAACGTCAGTGATGAAATAAGTGTGACAGAGAAGTATTTATTCATCACCCCCCGGAGGATTGGATGATTTGATAAATCTGCTCCAGCACAGAAAGAAGCCCGGGAAGCTCCTTAAAATCCATCACGGAAGCGGCATCGCTTTTAGCATGCTTTGGATCGGGATGGGACTCAATAAACAAACAGTTTGCTCCGGCGGCGATTGCAGACTTAGCCAATATAGGGATAAATTCTCTCTGCCCACCGGAGCTTTCACCCAGCCCTCCCGGCAACTGCACGGAATGGGTGGCATCAAAGCACACGGGAACGCCAAATCCTTGCATAATTGGAATAGCTCTCATATCGCTAACGAGGTTATTGTAACCGAACGTTGCCCCCCTGTCTGTCAAAATGACATTGGGATTGCCCACAGAGCGGCATTTTTCAATGACGTTTTTCATGTCCCACGGGGCCATGAATTGCCCTTTTTTTACGTTGATGACACAGCCTGTTTGGGCGGCGGCGATTACAAGATCTGTTTGTCGGCACAGGAATGCAGGGATTTGCAAAACGTCACAAACTTGGGCAGCAGCAATTGCTTCTGCAGGGGTGTGGACATCGGTGATCACAGGCAGATCAAATTCTGCTCTGACTTTTTCTAAAATACGCAGCCCTTCTTCAAGACCCGGACCGCGAAACGAATGAATTGACGAGCGATTTGCTTTGTCAAAGCTCGATTTAAAAATTAAATTAATTCCTGTCTCGCCAAACATCTCTTTCAACGCGGCGGCGGCCTTGAGGGTATGATCTAAACTTTCAATAACACATGGACCTGACATCACAGCCAAAGGATGTCCCTTGCCAACGCAAAAGTTTTTTATGTGAACGGAATGCATGATAGTTCCTCTGTGATTGGTAAGATTTGTTCTTTTTCCCCAGGAGGGAAGGCAGCAATCATCCCAGCAATATCGACTGTCGTGTATCCTGAGGCATTCGGGACGTTGATAGTTGGGGTGAGATCCAGTAAAGGAATGAGTACAAAAAGGCGCTGATTCCAGCGCGGGTGGGGAATTTCCAAACCCTTGGCATGATAGGTGCCATTGCCGTAAAACAGGATATCAAGATCGAGTCTGCGCGGGGCATTTTTCGGTTGTTCAGACTGGAGCGTACGCCCATGGAGGGTTTCGATATGTTGAAGATGGGAAAATAACACATCAGCTTCCAGGTTTGTTTTGAATCGGCAGACCCCGTTAATATAGTTTGGCTGGGGAATATCGCTGATGGGTGGCGTTTCGTAAAATGATGAGACTTCCAGTCCGGAAGTATGAGGGATGGTCGCGATATGTTCCAGGGCATAGCGCAGAATAGCCCTGCTATCTCCGAGGTTGCTCCCTAATCCAATGTAAACTTGCTGTTCAGCCATCATATTTTTGTCACGTCTATTTATATCTAATTACATAAACAACTATGTATAAAGCAGAGATACAGTTCAACCATCTTTTTTGCCCTTTTTTCGGCATGGTTCAAAATAGAGCGAAAATGGGTGACACTTATTACAACCAATTAGA
>JBAWVE010000075.1:0-9847 GCA_037147435.1 Parachlamydiaceae bacterium | reverse complement strand
CTTGAACGAATTTTCTTTGTACATAGAGATAAACCTCTCATATAGTATCATGAGATCAGATTCCAATCCCTTTCAAACTCTCCGAGATCATGTCCTCTGGGGCTACGGCTGGTCGAATGAGCTAAAACTTGAGTTAAATGAGCCGAACGAGCTAAAATGAGCTAAAATGAGCTAAAATGAGCTAAAATGAGCTAAAATGAGCTAAAATGAGCTAAAATAAGGTAAATGATTTAACAATAGCGAGACAATTATGATATATCCTGAGCCCGAGTCGTCCACAATGGAATGGAAAAAGACCATACCGAGCCACGATCAAATTATAAAAACCTTAATTGGTTTCTGCAATCAGAATGGTGGTAGAATCGTCATTGGCGTCCAAAACGATGGAATGATTTGCGGAATCTCCGATAGCGAAATAGATAAGGTGATGGAATACTTGGACAACATTGTTTATAAGGCAACATACCCACAAATTCTTCCACGCATCTATATGCAGTGCTTTGAAGATAAACAAATTCTCATTATTGAAGTCTCAGCCGGTATGAACAAACCTTATTTTCTCAAATCGGAAGGTCAGGCAAAAGGTACCTTTATCCGACTGGGGCGAAGTACCCTCCGTGCGACAACTGAAATCATCGAAGAGCTACAGTGGCAATCACGCGGAATTTATTTTGATGCATTTCCTGTCTACAAAGCAACAATAGACGTCATTGACGAAGAAAGTATCCAATATTTTTTGAACTCAAGAAAAAATCAGGCTAAAACTAAGATAAGTACGACCATATTACAATCATACCACCTTATTGCTACCGAACATGGGAATCTTTATCCTACCACGACCAGTGTATTGATCTTTGGAAAAAATCCACAGTATTTTTTTTCTGAGGCTATGATTATTTGCACTCACTTTGCAGGAGTGTCAGGAAGAGAAGTTATTGCTACAGTCGATTGCAATGGGTCTTTATTTGAGCAGTTCAAGCATGCTTATTCATTCGTATTACAAAGGCTGCACAGAGCCTTTACCATCAAAGGCCCACAACGAGAAGAGATTCTTGAAATACCCCAAGAGGCAGTGAGAGAGGCTATTTTAAATAGCATTATTCACCGCAACTATCACATGCTATCTCCTATAAAAGTGTCAATCTACGATGATCGAATTGAAATTTTCAGTCCTGGTCAATTCGTAGGCCCTTTCAGCATAGCAAATTTAAAATCAGGAATCACATATATGAGAAATCCAGCTATTAGCAAGATCTTCAGAGAGTCTGGTTACGTAGAGAAAATGGGAACAGGCCTGATCACTATTTTTGATAGTTATGAGCAGCGAGGCCTTGCAACACCGCAATTGAACGAAGGAGAGAATTTCGTTAAATGCATTTTACCGAGAGGTTCAATTGTGCATAAGGCATCGCCCGATCTTAATCAAATTTTAGAGCTATTCAAAACCTCTAAGGAGATTACCTTAAAAAACATTATGATTACTTTGTCAATTTCTAGAGCAACGGCAGGTCGACGCATTAATGAACTTATTAAACAAAAGAAAATTTATCGAGTCGGACAGACACGAAATGTTATCTATCGACAAAACTGATCCCCATAAAAATCCTGCCGCAAGATCCTGCCGCAAGATCCTACCTATCCTGTAAAATTCTGACCGAGAAGGTGATCAAAGCCCAAATTTTTCTACCAAAGCGCGCCTTACAACGCGCTCTATTTCTTAGGGATTTTTAGGGTACGACCAGGACTGAGAAGGTCTGAGTCGAGCTCGTTATAGGCACGAATAACATCAACATCGACATTCAAACGGCGGGAAATTTTCCAGAGGGAGTCCCCTTCCTGTACGACATAGACTGTCATGCGCTGTGGCAGAGGCGACGGTTGAACCTGGCGCGCTGCTGTAGGTTGGTTAAGCTTTGGAGTCGACAATTTTAACTTTGCCGGTTCTTGTGGCTTTGGTGGTGGTGGCATGGCCACAGGCTTAATTTTAGGAACGGGAGGCGGTCTTGAAATAGCGACAGCGTCCGGCTGAGTAATTGGCTGTTGTGAAGCAGCCATCACTTGCCTGGAAACAAACCGGGAAATAGCCATTTGATGTTGGTACGCTTCCGGCATAGGTTCGCCGGCATAGTGGTAAAGGCGCTGTGCTGCCATCTTTCTCACATCATCAGAACGGGGACTGGCAAGGATTTGTAATGCAAATTGCTCTGATTCAGGACTTCTTTGTTCAATCAACTGCAGCAGCAGTAGCACTTGGGCATCGTCAAGTTTTTTAGCAGCAAATGTTCCATCTGTTTTAAGCATTAACCGGGCTGCAGTCGCTGATTTTTTCTGTATATAATCGAGAAGGAATCCCTGGCGGCGTGCCGGAGACAAGTCCTGGGAGATCTTTTGTTGCTGTACAAATGCGGCAAGCTGAGACCAATTACCTTCCAGCAAGACAGCCAAAAGCTCATCCCTGTCGACCGGAAAGCCGCCGCGGCTAAACAGCATCTGAACGACATTAAAATCCGATGTCATCAGAAACGCCTCAACCAGTGACAGGTCCCTTTGCTCCTTATCTTCTTTTTGCAAAGCAAAAAATACCCCCTTTCCAGTTAAGGGCCAGCGCTCTGTAGCAGCAAAAGTACGGAGTGCACTAAAATGTTTTTCTGAAAGCCCGGGATACACAATCAACTCTGCATTAGTTCCGTCGCGGAATTTCCCATAGTTAATCACACGCTTTTGTGCCGGAGGGGGCAAACCGGCCAAAGCGCGATCAATATCAAAATTATGAAATGAAATGAGGCTGGCAAGAGCGAGATCGCGTTGTGTATACCCATTTTCAACAAGTTGCGTATTATTCAAACGAGACACTAACCAGGTTATCGGCATCCGACGAAAGTAACGAATCACTTCGCTATCGCTATAATCAATTGCCAAAGGCGACTTCTGCTCATCAAATTTGGCTGGTTTGAGCTCGAAATAGGGTGTCGGTGGACTTTCTTTGATGTTCCAGTAGAAGAACAGTCCGATCAGGACGATATTGAGGCTGCCACTAATGACGAGAAAAACAATGAGTCTGCGGATAGGGTTTAATGAATCAACCATATATTTAACAATTAACGCTCCAAACGCTGTTTCAAGCCAGCAATCTCTGCAGTCATTTGCTGGGGAAGCCTATTGCCAAACTGCGTTAAATACTTGGTGGTCTCCTCGACATCTCCCAACCACGCCTTTTGATCAATATCAAATAACTGACGCAATGTCTCTTGGGTAATGCGCAGTCCGGAAACATCAAAGCTGCTTAACGATGGTACATTGCCAATCGGCGTCTTGACAGCTTCAGCTTCATTCGTCAAACGCTCAAAAATCCATTTGAGAACACGGCCGTTTTCACCATAGCCCGGCCATAACAACTCCCCATTGGCTCCCTTTCTAAACCAATTGACACAATAGATTCTTGGAAGTTTGGAAACATCCTTTCCCTGCCCCATCTGCAGCCAATGGCCGAAATAATCACCCATGTTATAACCGCAAAATGGAAGCATAGCAAATGGGTCATGCCTTAACTTTCCTACTTCACCAACTGCCGCTGCTGTCGTCTCCGATGCAATGCTCGCGCCGTAAAACACACCATGAGACCAGTTGCAAGATTCACTAATTAGAGGCACAACCGATGCCCGGCGCCCGCCAAACAGAATAGCAGAGATCGGCACTCCCTCAGGATCTTCCCACGCTTTATCGATGACGGGACATTGCTTCGCTGGAGCGGTAAAACGGGAATTTGGTTGAGCAGCTTTTAACCCTAGACTCGGATACCAGTCGTGCCCACGCCAGTCGATTAGGTGTTGCGGAGGCTCTGGCGTCATTCCTTCCCACCAAACATCTCCCTCATCCGTGAGCGCCACATTAGTAAAGATCGTATTGCTTGCTATCGAGTACATGGCATTGGGATTGGACGTCATGGACGTCCCCGGAGCCACGCCGAAGAAACCGGCTTCTGGATTGATAGCACGCAGAGACCCATCCTTTCCAAAACCCATCCACGCAATATCATCCCCGACTGTTTCGATTTTCCATCCCGGAAGTGTTGGAGTCAACATCGCCAAATTGGTTTTTCCACAAGCGCTAGGGAATGCTGCTGTGATATATTTTTTCCTACCTTTGGGATCGGTTATTCCCAAGATCAGCATGTGTTCAGCAAGCCATCCGTCGTCGCGAGCCATGACCGAAGCAATGCGCAATGCAAAACATTTTTTTCCCAACAAGGCATTACCGCCATAACCACTTCCAAAAGACCATATGGTCCGCTCTTCAGGAAAATGGACGATATATTTTTCCTTATTGCAGGGCCAAGGCACGTCTTTCTGTCCGGAGGCCAGTGGGGCACCCACGGAGTGAAGACCTGGCACAAAATGACCATCACCAAGTACATCAAGAGCCTGCCTTCCCATACGCGTCATGATACGCATATTACACACAACGTATGGGGAATCTGTAATTTCCACGCCGATGCGAGACAAGGGGGAGCCAAGGGGCCCCATGCTGTATGGAATGACATACATCGTACGGCCGCGCATGCACCCTCTAAACAGTTTTAACAACCGGCTTTTCATTTCATTAGGCGCACACCACTGATTTGTGGGGCCGGCATCTTCCCTGCGTTGTGAACAAATGAATGTACGGTCCTCAACGCGGGCGACATCATCCGGATCGGAGCGGGCAAGAAAACTATGGGGGCGAAGGGCAGGATTCAATTTAATGAATGTTCCACTGTCTACCAATTGTTGGCATAAATCATCATACTCTTTTTGGGAACCATCGCAAAGCTGGACAGCATCCGGCTCGCACAGGAAGGTAACCTGCTTAATCCATTGTTGCAGCAGCTGATTGTGTGTCCATTTTTCCAGTTCTTCAACCATCAGGAAAATGCCCGCCGTTTTTTGAATTTATCTAAGTATTCCAGCGCCTTGCCTGTTCCCAGACATACCGCCAACAATGGATTGGGAGCGACAATTACAGGTAAGCCGGTCTCTTTGATCAAAGCCCTGTCAAGCCCTTTGATAAGAGCCCCACCACCGGCGATGACCATGCCACGTTCGACAAGGTCTGCAGCCAATTCTGGAGGACATTTTTCCAAGGTCAGCTTAACGTTTTCGATGATCTGTTGAATCGGTTCAGCCAAACACTCGCGGATTTCCACTGAATTGATCCTTTTTGTCACAGGCAGTCCAGCAACCTGATCGCGCCCACGCACTTCCATCTCCAGTTCGTTGCCACCCAGGGTGTATGCAGAGCCTATTGTCATTTTGATCTCTTCCGCTGTGCGCGGTCCGATCATTAGGTTATAAGTGCGGCGCATATAGTTTATGATACACTCATCAAACTCATCTCCAGCAATCCTCAGGGAGCGCGATTCGACAATACCGCCAAGTGAGATGATGGCGATCTCTGTCGTTCCGCCACCGATATCAATAATCATATTCGCTGCGGGTTCATGCACAGGCAAGTCAACGCCGATGGCTGCGGCCATAGGCTCTTCAATCAGAATAACCTCTTGGGCCCCGGCGTGCAGTGCAGAGTCTTCCACAGCGCGTTTTTCCACGCCAGTGATCCCTGAAGGCACAGCAATTAAAATTTTTGGGCGAAACAAACTTCTGGCGGGTGTGACGCGTTTGATCAAAGCTTTTAGCATGCCTTCGGCAATTTCAAAATCAGCAATAACGCCGTCTTTCATGGGACGTACAGCGTGGATTTTTCGCGGTGTCTTACCCAACATCGCTTTAGCTTTGTGGCCAACAGCAAGCACCTCATTGGTTTGCGAGTCTACAGCGACAACGGAAGGCTCGGCCAGAACAATGCCCTTACCTCTCACAAAGACCAGGGTGTTAGCCGTTCCAAGGTCGATCCCGATATCATTAGAGAATACACCGCGGAATTTATTCAGGTTGCCAAAGGTCGAACGGTAGAACTGACCGACAATATCTCTAAATCCCATTTGATTTCTTTTACTCATTACTATGATCCTATGTTTGTAGCAGCTCCAAAACCTCTTCCCACGTGAGTTTACCAATAGCTTCTTCGTCGCAGGTAATGATCTTTTTGACGATTCCCCGCTTCCGGTTTTGCAGGTCGATAATTTTTTCCTCAATCGAATTCAACGTCACCAGCTTGTATGCGGAAACGGAGTTCTTTTGTCCAATGCGATGCACACGGTCTGTGGCCTGGTTTTCAACAGCAGGATTCCACCACATATCGTAATGAATCACTGTATCTGCTCCAATCAGGTTAAGTCCGGCCCCTCCGGCCTTTAACGATACCAGAAACACGGGAATTTTTTCATCCTCATTAAATCGTTTAACGATCGCCATCCTGTTTTTGCTTGATCCGTCGAGATACTCAAATGGGATCCCTCGCTGTATAAGATCCTCACGCATAATGCCTAACATCCGAGTGTACTGACTAAAAATCACAGTTTTATGATTACTTTCTATTAGTGTCTGTAAAAGTTCTAGGAACATCTCATACTTGGCAGAATCCCCCGCTTCGGCCTTATCCTTCGCAAAAATAGCGGGGTGGCAGCAAATTTGTTTCAAACGTGTTAATGTCGCAAGCACATGAATCTGGATTTTATCAAAACCTTCTTTTTTAACAAGTTTTGACAGTTCTTCCCGTGCTGACTGCGCATACGAGTGGTACAACTCCCGCTGAACATCGGACAAATGGCAATGGTACACGATCTCAGACACCGGTGGGAGCTCAGAAAGAACATCCTTTTTCATACGTCTTAAAATAAATGGTGAGACCTTGCGCCGCAATACCTCTATATTTGTTCCATGGGACTGATTGGGCGAACGAATATATTTCTCGACGAATCGGTCGTATGAGCTTAATAGGCCAGGCATTAGAAAGTCAAATAAGCTCCACAATTCATCGAGAGAATTTTCTATCGGTGTACCAGTGAGGATCAAACGATGCCGTGCCTGGATCATTTTGACAGATTTGGCATTGCGGGTCCCACGATTCTTAATATGCTGAGCTTCGTCAAGTATTGCGTAAGCGAAGGGTATCGATTTATAAATCTCCACATCCTTTTGTAGTAGACTGTACGAGGTGATCACAGCGTCGAAATTCTTAATTTCCGTCAGCAGTTTTTTCCGTTGCACGGGTGTTCCATCAACAGCAAGCACCTTAATATTGGGATTAAATTTTAAAAATTCCTCTTTCCAGTTATGCACGAGCGATGTAGGGCATACGATGATAGAAAGGGACTTTGGGTGTTCGATATTTTGTTGGGTAATGGCGGTAATTGCCTGCAGGGTCTTTCCAAGGCCCATATCATCAGCAAGAATCCCATTTAAGTGCATTTGCCTAAGCCTTTCCAGCCAGCTGACGCCATCAACCTGATATGTTCGCAGTGTTGCTTGGATGGCTGAGGGGATTTCTTGCGGAATAAAAGTGCTGATTCCAAGCATTTGCTGCTGAATTTCCTGCAATCTTGGAGACATGGTAAAGCGGATTGGCAGATTTTTAAATTGTTCAGCATCGATACTTGCCAGACTCCATAATGGGCGCTCTTCTTCATGATCGTCTAGAACATTGATCCCTATTTCATCAAAGACCTGTACAACGGGTGCCAATTTATCAAGGTCAAGCACAAGAATTTTTTGTGAGCGCAATCCAGAAACCTCGGAACTTTTCTTTTTCTGGATTTTTTTAGCAGCAATTTCGATGAAAGAACGCCTTGATGCCAGGCATTCCCATAGTTGATCTATAGTTGCTCCGGCGAGGTGACCATTGACCTTAAGATCGACGGCGTAGACATCAATACGATCGGTTTCCTTAAGGCTCAAAACAAATTGAGTGTCATCGTAAATGAAGTGGTCAAGGAGATTTTCTGGGCAGTTGAATTTTACGCGGTGTTGATTGCGGGGAATCACTTCCGTCATAAACTCGACTGTTTTCTTGTCATTTTTGACTTTATAAACACCTTGGGAGGAATCGTAGACAAAGTCCTGAAACAAATCTTCAATAATTTTTTGTTCGTCGGTAAGATTGCGTGCTAAGATCCCCTCTTTCGTAACGAAAGGAAGCACGTGGTCGATAGTTAATTTTGAGGGAGCAGCCGGGACCTTAATTTTATTATAGATGAAATAAAGACTCGCCTCGAGTTCTCCGTCGAGGAAGTGGATATCACATTCAGCTTCCAGCTCTTGTACAAATGGGAGGGTGACAAAACGTTCAATAATTTCACAATTTGAAATTTGGGCAAAGCGTTTAAATTCAGGAATAGAGTTTTCAACAAATGTACCAAAAAGCGGCTCTGGAATTGTAATGTCCCGTAACACAGACATATTGCGAAGATGTTTCCGCTTCAGACACGGCTGAAACCGGAAATACGTGTTATGGTAAACAACCCCAGGCGTTGCACACTCTAAGAAACACACATCCTCCGGCCGCACAACTTTACCTTCTAACAGAATTTCTGGTTTCAATAAAATTTTAGGTGCGGAAGATTCGAGGTACTCCAACTCGAATCGCAGCATAGCATGGGATGCTGACAGTCGTAGTGGCTCCTCAAGGGTCCCACAATAGAAGAAAGGGACTCTTTGGAGTTCAACATCGTCACTATCAGCCCTCGTTCGCGTCACGGGAACGGAACAGGAACGATCATAAATGCGAGCTAAGATAGAACCAAAAGCCTCTGCGTCAATCTGAACAAAGCGCAATCCTCGCTCCTCCTTATTGTCGGAAAAACGGGCAAAATCCATGATCATTTTTAGCGTCTCAAAACCCATCGCATCGAAAGACTCATGATTAAAAAAGTATCGCTTGCTACCGATGTATAAGCTTTCCCCATAACGGATGGCATCAAAAAATTCTTTCAGATTCGGAATATTCAACGGTTTCGAACGGTATGGCAGCCTTAAAGAAATCTGCAACTCCGGAACATGAGATAGATCAGCCAGAGTCTGCTGAGGAAGAAACACAATAAAAGCAAATTCTGCCTTGTCAGGTGTCAACACCTCTTCAGGGAGAAAAAATGGAGAACGTCCCAACACCAGTGAGGCTCCAATATATTCCTGAAGCAACTCCTTGGTGTTTTTCTTAGTACGCCGCAAAACTTCCTTCGACTCCGCTTCCTTGAAGGTTTCAAGTAAAGTCGCCTTTTCCTGCTCGTCAACATCCTCCGATTTATCCAGATTTGTCTCTTTGGAGTAATTAACAACCATTTCCTCAAAGCGCTCTTCTAGAAAAAAGAGAAAAGCTGCCAGGTGATGGCAATCGTATTTATGCGGGCAGTCACAATCGGAGTCGATAGCCATCGACTCACGCCGGTCAACCTCCACCTCGCAATGGTACGAATTATCAAAATTGCCCGCCACACGGCAGCTTAGGCGTACTGCTTGAGCTGACATTTTAAGAATTTTTGCCGATGTCACAGCCTCTTTGTCATGAAGGTTTTTTCCATCTTTTAGCATTGCGGGAGCAAATTCCTGCTTTAGCCTGCGAAAATTTAGCATACGTTCTCTCTCTTGGGTTGCACTTGCGTCCTTAGTAATCCCGAAAGCCTAAAATAAATCAAGAAAGAAACAAAGAAAAAATTGAATGGAAGGGGTAGTGGGTGGCAAAATGGAGGACACAAAGCCGTTTTTGACATTAATTAGAACTTTGTTTATGACCATATACCAATTCCCGCTAAACATGGCAGAAAGAAATATGAAAAAATAAATTAGTAACACAACACCAAAAGGTAGTTTTATGCCAAATCCGGAAGCCCTGAGATACTCAGAACAATATGGAGCTAATTGGAGCATGGTTCAAATGAAGGTAACACTTTTGAATGGCCAAGATCACCTGAACTAAG
>JBAWVE010000074.1:0-10062 GCA_037147435.1 Parachlamydiaceae bacterium | reverse complement strand
TAAAATAACAGGATTGGCAGGATGGGTAGGATAAGCAGGATACCTTCGGTCGACATAATCCATATTTAAAGGAACTTGAACAGCAAACTCGTTCTTTTATGACCATTTTCGCATCAACCGTAAATTGGTTAAGACTAACTTACGTTTGATGCGACAATGGTCGGGAGAACTTTAGAATTTCAGGTAATCTGCGGCAACGAGATTCCAGATGTATTCCGCACGGTGCTCGCGCCGTTTCTTCTTGTCGGGATCATCGCTTCCGGGGTAATGACTCATGTCAATGGGGCTGCCGAAGCTTAAGTGAATCGGAGTACTGTGGGCATGTCTTCTTTCGCCAAGGGCCTTGTCTATGCTGTGTGGAGGAGGTAAAAGGTCATATGTTGCTAGAGCCAATGGGTAAAAGTGTGTCTTTTTTCCCGCCTGTTGGGTCATCAGCCAGAACATCTCGATGCTTTGTGGATCGAATTTGGCAACTCCAACTTCCCCTTTGGGGCATGGGCGGTCGCGGCCTCCGCTGGGGGCTACGTAGATGCATTTTCCGCCTTCGTCGAGCAGTTGCACCATTTTCTTCATAGTTCGTTGGTTATGGCTGAGTTTTTCCGCCTTGGTCTCGGGTTCATTTTCGATATGGCGTTTAGAGTAGATGCATAGGAGGTTGCGTCCTTTGCTGAATGGGGTTGCCAGAGGATCGGAGATCACCCGATGACCTGCGACGAAGATCATCTCTTCTGCAAGTTTAGGATGGTGTTTTTCAAGCAAGAGGCTAATGGCTTGAGGATCCGGCTCCGTTTGGTGATTTGCCAGAAGGATCACGTTATCACCTTGTGCAAGGGAAGCTTCGATAGCCTGGATATTGTTTTCGCCCAGAACTGTTGATTTGGAAAAAATCACCAAAGGACGGATGAAGTCCAAGCCGAATGTGTAATAATTGAAAGGGCTTTTAATGTGGTGGTGAAATAATTCAAAAGCATCGGGGGACTTCAGTTGTTTGATGACAAGTTGCAAAAATTGATTCAGTAGAGGTTGTATTTGTGAAACTGTATAGCCGTTTTCCTTAACGGCTTCCTCATAGCTTAAGTAGAAATTGTGAATCACTGCAGCCAAATGCTCCGGGATGTCTCCGTTTTGAGCAGCCTGCTGCAGTTGTTGAAAATGGTCCAAGGCCCTACACCTCGATGAGTTTATTGCTGGTCGATGAAAAGAAATGATAATCATTGAGATGCATATTATCATCCGTACCAAATTCCAAATGAGCGTTCATCTCTTCAGCAAGCTTGTGCAAAAAGGCTTTGTCGATGATGTTGAGGTAGTGATCGAGCTCAGGGTGGACGACAAGCTTCAATGCAAACTGTTGGCTGCAATTGATGATTTTTTTAAGGGCACGCTCAATTTCAATCGAAGCACTTTCATGTGTTTTGATGAGTCCGCTGCCGTGACAGTAAGGACAGCTGGTGAAGATTGTCTGGAGCAATGATCCACGATTGCGTTGACGGGTCATTTCGACAAGGCCAAATTCGCTCATTCCCAGAATAGTGCATTTTGCTGAGTCGTCTTTCATACACTCTTTGAGCTTTTCTAAAACACGCCGCTGGTTTTTTCTTAGGCGCATGTCGATAAAGTCGCAGATAATCAGGCCGCCAATATTTCGCAAACGCAATTGACGGGCGATTTCTTCGGAGGCTTCCAGGTTGATTCGAACAAGTGATTCTTCAACATCTGTTTTGCTTCCAGAGCTGCGCCCTGAGTTGACGTCTACTGTGTGCATGGCTTCTGTACGATCGAAAAAAAGATACCCACCGCTCGGCAGCCAGATCTTGCGGCGAATTGACCGTTCAATTTCTTTTTCCACATTGAAGCGTTCGAACATGGGGGTTTTGTCCCGATAGTATTCAAGGCGTAAAGGATGTTCACTTGCATAGCGACCGTAGAGGCGTTTACAGATTTGGAAAGTGGCATAATCGTCAACAAGCAGACGATCGAACCGCTTGTCTACGGCAGTGATAACGGCACGTTTAATAATGTCGGATTCTTCATAAAGAAGCGCAGGGCCGGAAGACTTTTGGAATTTCTCCATCACTGTCTGCCAGTTGTTAAGCAAATCATGAGCCTCTTCAATCAACATTTCCGGTGTTGCAAAGCAACTGGCTGTGCGGCAGATCAGTCCCATGTCTTTTGGCATTTCAAAAGAGCGAATAAGCTTTTTAAGTCTCTCACGAGCGTTGCGATCTTCGATTTTACGTGAAACTCCGCGGTGTGAGGAATTGGGGAGTAAAACGAGGTACCGACCAGCAACGGATACGTTCGAGGTCAGCCGCGCCCCTTTCGATCCGATAGGTTCTTTCACAACTTGAACAAGCACTGGCTGGTCAATTTTCATGACTTGTTGAATATTCAGATTCTGCTGCTGCTTATCATCGAGAGCTTTAATATCATAATCGAGATCAAAGTCCATGTCATAGACTTCCTCAAATTTTTTTGTATTCTCGATAATATCAGAGATGTGAATGAAACCATTTTCCCCTTCGCTGATGTCGATGAAAGCAGACTGGATATTATGAAGGATGTTCGTCACATGCCCTCTATAAATGTTGCCTGTCAGCTGTCTCTCTTTTTTTCTCTCAACAACAAGATCATAGAGTTGTCCGTTTCGTAGGTGAGCATAACGAACTTCTTTGGATTCAATATTTAGCAAAATTTCGTTCATTTCGTCCTTAACTTTGTAGTGCGAGCCGTGCAAAAGACCCAAGCGTAAATTCAGGATTATACGGAAAAACAGAGTAGTTGACCAGAAAAAAAAGGCATTATTCACCCAATAGGGGGGTTTTAGTACAAAGAAATAGAATAGCAGGTTAGGTATTCTGCACATCTTACCCATCCTGCCTATCTTGTTATGTTATTTTTTGACCAAAAATCTTCCACGTGCAGGTGGTCATGACCAAAAAACATCATTGAATAAAATCAGCCATCTTGCTAAACTGTACGTTTTATTGATGTAAAACTCCTTGAATCTCTCCCATTGCGGAATTTTTTTGTGATTAATTATGATAGATGACCAGTTTAGAATTTATACCGAACAGCTGCGTGAAGGGCATGTTGAGCAGATTGATGAGACGCTAAGTCCCAAGTTTCTCGACATTAATGAGAGGGATTTGTCTTTTAATGCCCCTGTCAAAATTAACGGTCAAGCCTATTTAGCTGATGACACATTGGTGTTGCACCTTGATATGACAACCGCTGCCACACTTCCCTGCGCCGTCTGTAATGACCCCGTTACTGTTGAATTGGCGGTTAAAGGATTCTATCATGCGGTACCACTGCAAGATGTAAAAAATGGCATCTACGATTTTCGTGAAATTCTCAGGGAGACAATCCTATTGGAGACACCACTTTTAGCTGAGTGTCTTAACGGAAAGTGCCCGCGAAGGCAAGAAATAAAAAAATTTTTTAAAAAAGAAAATCCGTCAGGATCGAAAACCGGAGATGAAGAGGGATATCGCCCTTTTGCCGATCTCGACTTCGATTCACAGGATAAGAATTAACAGAAAAGGGAGTTTAACCCATGGCAGTACCTCGTAACCGCATGTCTAATGCGAGAAAAAATTCTAAGCGTTCCCACCACGCTAAGAAACCAAAAGGGTACACAGCGTGCCCAAAATGTGAAGGCCCACGTTTGCCACATACTATATGTCAAACTTGTGGTACTTATGGCAATAAAACTGTGTTAGATATACAGCAGTAATCACAGCAGGGGGAAGATTGCGTATCGGTATCGATCTGATGGGGGGGGATACCCCTCCTGACCATCTTTTTCCTGCTATCTTAGAGGCTGCTGAGCGGCTCTGTTCTGATTATACCCTCATTGTCGTTGCAACAAAACCTGTTATCGACGCATTGGGTCCGCTCGTCTCCAATAAAAAAGGCGCCCGCATTAGCTTCCTGGAAGCTGTAGATTCCATATCCATGGAAGAAAATCCGCTAGAAGCCGTCCGTCGAAAAAAGAAAGCCTCCCTTGTCATCGGCATTCATTTATTGAAAGAAAAAAAACTGGATGCATTAATTTCATGTGGGAATACCGGGGCACTTATTGCCTGTGCGGCTTTTTTCTTGCCCCTGATGCCGGGTGTTTCCCATCCCTCGTTGCTTGTCTCACTGCCCACAAAAAAGGGACCTGTCGTAGTTGTGGATGTGGGAGGTAATATCTCGTGCAAGGCTCGCGATCTTGTTCAATATGCATTTCTTGGAGCATCTCATCAAAGAGTAATGGGTGGGATTAAAGTTCCACGAGTGGGGCTTCTTAATATTGGAGTTGAGTCGCAAAAAGGAACGCCAGAACTCAGACTGGCGTTTGAGCAATTACAAACGTATTCAGAAGAGGCTATTGCACGAGGGGTAAGTCCAACAATATGTTTTAAGGGCAATATCGAGGGACGGGACGTTTTCACAGGGGCAGTCGATGTGCTCGTAACGGACGGATTTACCGGAAATATTTTGTTGAAAACAGCCGAAGGTGTTGCTAAGTTTATTTTCGATGAGTTAGATTTGCCATCTTCAACCTCCGTTTCTATGTTAAAAAAACAATTTAACTATACGGAATATCCTGGGGCCCTTGTGTGCGGTGTTGATGCTGTTCTTGTTAAGTTGCATGGAAATGCCAGGGCAGAAACCTTACTTGTCAGTATTCTTGGCACAGTGGATCTTGTAAAAAAAAGAGAATGATATGAAATTACTTCGAATTTATGCAGGGTTCCTAATAGTGTGTTTATTTTTGCAAAGTAGCCTGTATGCAAAACCGCCAACACCCCAGTATCTTTATGTCAACGAGTGCTATCGTGTAGGAATGTTTGCTGAATACAGTTTTGTTGTAGGACTTTTACATGAATACGACATGAATCCAGAAAAATATACTGGGTTTGAAGTCGATTTCAAAAAAACTGGCTTTTACTACGACCCACAGTATGGGTCCAACTGGTGGAATTATTTCTGCGAACCTCTTTGTATTGGGAACAGGTCGGGTTCAGTTGTTAGAGAGTTTAAAGTTAAAGATTATCGTGTTGATTTCGCACATGCTCTTGTGACAATAATCAAGTTAAGCCGTGAACGGGTTTTTGAAATTATACAAAAGTATATTAAAATCAGACCAAGCATCCTGGATAAAGTTGATGCGTTTGTTCATGCGAATTTTACCGATTCCCATATGATTGCCGTCCATTATCGAGGGACGGATAAAAAGAAGGAAGTCCCGCGTGTTCCCTACGAAGATATTGCTGCTAATGTGAATCAATACATCATTGAACATAATTGGACTGATTACAAAATTTTTGTTGCTAGTGATGAACAACCTTTCGTCCAGTATATGGAAACAGCATTTCCAGGGCTTGTGGTGACTTATGAGGTGGATAGATCTAGCGATGGTGTCCCGCTGCACGAGAAGAAACTACTCAATCAATATTGCTGTGGCGAAAGTGCACTCATTGATTGCCTTCTTCTCTCTCGAGCTGATGTCCTCATCAGAACCGAGTCTAATCTCAGTTTATGGTCGACGTATTTCAATCCTGCGATTCCTGAAGTTCTCATTCACAAAGCACGCGCTGTAACGAAACCATCTATCGGAAATCCGCCCAGAAACAAAGAGAAGAAAAAGCATAAAAATAAATAAACTGCTTTTGTTAGCATAAAGTAGCCACACTCCATTGGGGGCCCAATATGACACGCTACCTGATTATTTTTCTGTACAGTCTCTCAACTGTGTCTTGTTTCGCACAGCCCCTAATCCTGTCGACTCCTGATCAACTGGCTGTTTTGACAAGTGATCCAGCCAACCTCATTGGAGGAATTATCTGTCCCATCAGTGGACACCCCGTCTTGCAGCAGACAGATTTTGTTGTAAATGGCGCTCAGAGCATTGCCTTGACACGTATGTATATTCCACCCTATATCCCTTCAACCTTCCCCAAGCGCAAACAGTTTCAGGCCCAACAGGATGAAAGATTCTTCTACTCCCACCTTCTTGAACACTATCAAGGGTGGCAGTTTTTTCCTCATCTGAGACTCCAATTTAATCCAAAACTCCATGAAGTGCGCCTGACTGAACCCAACGGGGCCACTTTTGACTTCAATGTCTCTGGATTTAAAACGACTTTAGCTTCTCCTTCTTATGCAATCAACAACGTTTCCGGTGATGAGCCAAGTGGAAAATACGATCCGCGCAATATAAATATTTCAATCGAAGATGGCGGAAATAAGATTGTTGTTTATGCAGCGGACGGCACAGCGCGGTTGTATTATAAAAGGAATGCCATCAGCAAATATGTGTTCGGGTATCTCCTTCACAAAGAAACGCTTCCTAATGGGAAAGTTATAAAATATCACTATGACAAAAAAATGCGGCCAATTTATGTGGAAAGTATGGATCCCCAAGAGCGTTACGTCTATGCCTCGGTATTCATTTCGGGCTCGCCTAATGAAGGCTATTGCCGTTTTATTTCTTCCTCTGGAAAAATCATCGATTACGGATATCGGCTAAAATCTTTGCATTCTGTGATCGAAGGAACAACAAAAGGAAATAAGCCTTTCAAAGATATCCTCGATGGCAACTACCCGCCCGTTCTCACTTTTGTCAACAGTCCTGCTCACCCCAATGAAACTTTGGATTATTTCGGAGGGTTCCTCCTGAATGCCTATTCCGGAAAGGATCATGTATTCGTTTCTCAGCATTCAAGCTTTGGAAATACTCCTCATTACAGAGTCCAGAAATTATTGCGTATGGTAGGTCAAAATAATACCATTCAGCAGGTTTATGAAATCAATTATCAGCCGCCAATTGCAGGGGAAAAGGAAGGTTCTACGTATGTCAAAAATAGCGATGGAACAAGCTGTATCTACCATTTTTCAAAAAATCTCCTCACGACATCCATTGAGTACTTTGGGCAAGATGGAGAATTAATCAAACAAAAAAATCTATCATGGAATGAGAAAAACTGGCTAGTCTCCATTGAGATGATAGATGGTCAAAATAAGCTTCTCTATAAAAAAACTTATGAATTCGACTCCTGTGGAAATCCAATCCTGGAGGTCTCTACAGGCCAAGATATAGAAAATACTACTGTTCGGAGGGAATTCTCAAAAAATGGGCGCAATTTAATCCTTAGGGAAGAACACGAAAATGGAAAAACCATTCTTTTTTCATACCTCCCACACACAAATTTAGTGACGGAAAAACTCATTAAAGATCAGGATATCGTGGTGTCCCGTGAGTTTTTTGACTATAACGATTGTTATCATCTCATTCGGGCCATTTCTGATGATGGCAAAGGAATAAAAGTGGACGACCTCACCGGCGTTTGTCAAAGAACCATCAAGAATTATATCCTTCGTCAGGAAGCGCCATTTCTTCATATGCCGGATTGGATAGAGGAAAAACACATGGAAAACGGAGAGGAAAGACTACTGAAGCACATCTATTTTATTTACGATCAGCATGGAAATATTGCCCAAGAGGAAGTTGCTGGATAGAATATTAAGTTACTTGATTTTTGAACGCGAAGCAAGCGAAGAAAACGCGAAGATTTTTCTGTAAGGTCAGGATCTGTCTTCAGCAAACACTCTCGATACACAAAGACAATCTTAGCGTTTTTTTTCGCTTGCTTCGCGCCCTTCGCGTTCAAAACAAGGCCCTAAATATTCACAGAAAGAGGTTGTTAAAGGGTAATGAAATATTGAGGATATTCAAGCCTTATAGATTAAATGTTTTACAGGGAATTCAACTGGATTTTTCGCCCATAGTAAAAAAATGTTTCAATAAAATACTGAAAAAATTAGTATCCCATATTCTCGAGTTTGTACATTTTTTAGGTTCAGATTCCAGAGAGAGGCAAACTCCAGCGTAATAAATTTCGACGGATCGGCATTTTTTGCCCTTCCGAGAAATTGATTTAACTGGAGAAAGCCTCTCTCGGAAGGTGAATTCAAAAAATGTACAAAGTTGAGATATTTAGACAGAATTAGCGACCTCCCATCGACCGTTAGAAACCGTAAGGATAGATCACATGAGAAAATACTTGCTTATCACCTGCGCCTTATTGTTGGGAACAATCTCAATTTTATCCGGACATATTGCGTCTGATCTGGATACATTTCTCGAGATTGAATGCACAATAGCACCAAGACAGCGCCCTGGTGCCAAGGATGTCGGCTGCTCTCAGGAGCCTCGTGGACTCCAGGGTATTCAAATCACAGATTTGGGGTCGCGACCCCACATGCCGTTTGCCACGGCGAGATCGACAAACTGGAGCGGTTATGTCGCCCAAACGTCTCTTACACGCCCTATAAAAGGCTCCGTCACGTCCGTTGCCGGAGAATGGAACGTTCCAGCTCTTACTAGCTCGACGAATACTACTTATTGTGCTGTATGGGTGGGAATTGATGGGTTTTCCAATGGTACAGTCGAACAAATCGGCACGGAACATGAATGGTATCTCGGAGCCCAGGTTAACTATGCGTGGTTTGAAATGTATCCCGGCGGTTCCTATGAACTGGTTGGTTTCCCGGTTAATGTCCATGATCTTATAGGTGCAGAAGTTAATTTTTTGGGAGGAACGACATTTCAGTTGATTATTATTAATTACACCAGAAACGTCTATACCATCGTGCCTAAGTCCTATACAAAATCTGCCATTGCCCAACGCACATCAGCTGAGTGGGTTGTGGAGGCGCCATACTACAATGGCATACTGCCCTTGTCTCATTTCGGAACCATACCATGGACCAATTGTGCGGCAACAATGCGGGGGCATTCTGGACCTATTAATTATAACCTGTGGGCTAATGAGTCAATCAATATGGTGACGATATCCAATGCACTCAAAGCTCTCCCATCCTCTCTTGTTTCTGGAGGCAAAGCCTTTAGTGTAACATGGATGCACGAATAAAATTCTCCTCGTGCAGGTGATCAAGGCCAAAATCTGAGTGAAAAGGTAATCAAGGTGTCGTCAGCATACAAATGTTCCTAGTGGAACGTTTGTTTGCTTACGCCGCCTAAGGTTTAGAAATCACGTAATGACGAAGCCGGTCGACGGTTGTTTGAAGGTTTTCGTTATGCAAAAAATATGTGCTATATGCAGCCTCTACCTCTCTGTCACAGTCATGTATAAATACATCCGTGCTGCTGTCTTTTCGATGCGCCAGTAAAGCAGCCATGTAAATGCTGTTCATCCTTCCAGGTTTGGTGTCATTGTAACCTTCCGGAGCATCTACAAAAATAATATCCCATTGCGTATCAAGAATCTGTTGAGGTAAGTGCATGTGAAGTGAGTTTGGATCGGAGTCTTTTAGAAGCTTTTTCCACTCGGAGCGCTTAGTTGAATAGTGCACCGGATACACTTGAATGCTTGGTAATTTCTCCTGAATATGCTGTAGCCAATACATATTATCTTCCAAAAACAGTGTATATCCCCCCTTATTGAGTTCCATCCATAAAGCGCTATCATTTCCAACTCCAAATATCAGTAGATTACAAGGCTGTTTCCTGATCAGTGTTTCTGCGATGAGGGAATATTCTTTGACGGATAATTGATGTGGATTTCCATCAACCAGTTTCAAGATTACCCTGTCGTAGGGGTCGGGAAGGCTGCAATTGGATATTCCCCAGAAAAATAAATTAAGGCACAGACCAAACGTAACAGTTGTTCCTTTAGACGCCCTAAACCTAAAACAACATCTCATAAATTTCTTCATAAATACCTTCAAAGTTTGTGCTGTTGTCATGAATGATGCAGGGAAAAGAGTCAGTTGTCAGGCAACGGACTGATTGGTTGTTAGCGTCTATGTGGACCTCTTTTCTTGTGACTTTATAAAGAGAGAGAAATATAGTAGAGTGATAGTCTAATAAAAACTGCTCTTTATTCTTTAAATAATATAAAGTGATTTGTCGTTGGTCTGAAATGGATTCATTGATTTTTATTTCAGTTAACATTTTTTTTATAAACCCGGCATATCCTATAAATCCTCCACTGTTGATGTACTTAAATGGCGTAGGACTTTCGGGGTATTTTTTTGCAAGGTTTT
>JBAWVE010000073.1:0-10082 GCA_037147435.1 Parachlamydiaceae bacterium | reverse complement strand
TTCAGGTGATCTTGGCCATCCAAAAGTGTTACCTTCATTTGAACCATGCCGTAAATTCGGGCACGGGGTCGTTCACGACTTTACCTCCACTTTATGAGCACTTACCCAAAAAGGATTGCAAAATTCACTTTTAGATGCAAATATGGGACTTGATCACTTTTTGAAAGACGTTCAGTATACTTAGTAGAGTGCATAAAGTTTATGCAACTCATTTGGGTGAAGAACCCTATACCTCGACTTTGTACATTTTTTGAGTTCAGGTTCCAGAGAGAGGCAAACTCCAGCGTAATCAATTTCGACGGATCGGCATTTTTTGCCCTTCCGAGAAATTGATTTAGCTGGAGAAAGCCTCTATCGGAAGATGAATTTAAAAAATGTACAAAGTCGAGTATACACTAACGTGGTATTACGCTAATTTAACAATTTATTACGAGGTTTTATGTCATCAATTGTTTCAGCCGCACAAGGGTGTTGCCGAACTTTAGTCAGTTGCTTTGGTCTTGGACAACAGCAAGATGGTACATTGGGATTCAAATCAAGGGTTGGTCCCGGTCCTGAATTGTACACGGAAGACCGCACCAGCATAACAGCACATGAGGCCTTTACTAACATGAAAGGTTACCTGGACCAATTACCCCCAGAAACAAACATAAAAATATTATTCCAGGTACTAGCCGATTCTGGAAAGTTTTCTGAGAGAAGTTTTTTACCTTGGAACGATAGTTTTACTTCTGACAATAATCCTGGGCGCATTTTGCCTTGTGAGTATATCGATCGCATTCAACCAGATCATCTCACTGAATCAGTCATGTGGGGTGCAGATAAGTATGGTAAAGGACGACCCTTTGTCGCGTGTTTATATACTGGTCAAACCGATCAGAAAAAACACGTCTTGACTGTATTTCAGCGCTATACTCAAGAAAATTGGGATAGGCTGGGTGCATCTAATGAGGGACCTCTTCCCGTTCGAAGTACCTCGACTAGTGAAACAATCATTAGAGTGGTTAAGGACCTGATCCACAACGAAGATTCAAAATTCACTTTGGCAAAACAAGATTAGTAGGCCGGCAAGTCGTACATTGCCTTATTCTACTCGTCTCATACGCATCAACCTAACTCGTGTGTTTCGCACTTAAATTATTAACGCGGAAGCGCAAGGAAACGCAAAGACGGGGATGATGTAACCTCGACTTTGTACATTTTTTAAATTCATCTTCCGAGAGAGGCTTTCTCAAGCTAAATCAATTTCTCGGAAGGGCAAAAAATGCCGATCCGTCGAAATTGATTACGCTGGAGTTTGCCTCTCTCTGGAACCTGAACTCAAAAAATGTACAAAGTCGAGGTAACCGGTTTAAAAATGGTTATCTCAAGTAGAAAGTCCTGAGAAAGCGCTGGGTTAACCCAGCTTTTCTTAACGATCCCCTCACGAATGGAGGCGTGCGGCAGCGAGGGCGTCGTCAAGGTGGCGGAAGATGTTGACGGGATTCACCACCTGTTCGATGCCGGTTTTGCGCAGGACGGCTGCCAGTGATGGCCGGACACCAGAAAGAATAAAAGTGATCCCTTCTTTGTGGCATTTTACGGCAAACTGTTCAAGGGCGTGCACTCCTGTGGCATCAATTGAGGATACATGCCGCATCCGCAGAATAAAGATTTTTGGTGGGATGGGCATTAGGCGCAACTGTTCATTGAGAATATCGGAAACGGCAAAAAAGAAAGGACCGTTAATTTCAAAGATGGTCGTATTTTCTGGTACATTTTTTCTGAAAATAATATCGGAGTCATGGGCTGCCGGGTGTTCATCGGCATTCTCTTCCAATAAAGTTTGGCAAATTTTGACTGTTGTTGAATCGGCCATTCTTTTGACAAACAGCATGGCTGCCAGGACGACTCCGACTTGAACAGCAGCGGTCAGATCGACGAAGACTGTTAGCAGAAATGTGGTCATTAACACAAGTGCATCGCTTGGTTCCCCTTTGAGTATCCCCTTAAAATGTGTCACTTCACTCATGTTCCAGGCGATGAACACCAGCACAGCAGCCAATGCCGCCAACGGTATTTTTGCTGCTAGGGGAGCTAAAAAAAGCATGAGGAGAAACAGGGTGATCGCATGGATGATGCCGGCTAAAGGGGTTTTGGCTCCCAGTTTGATGTTCGCTGACGTCCTGGCAATAGCGCCTGTAGCAGGGATACCCCCGAAAAGGATCGATCCAATATTCGCCAATCCCTGAGCAATCAGCTCGCTGTTGGATCGGTGTTTATGTCCCGTCATCCCGTCAGCAACGACCGCCGATAATAAGGACTCGATGGCTCCCAGTAAAGCGATGGAAATGGCGTCTGGAAAGACGCTAACCACGCGGTCCCATGTAAAAAGTGGAAGGCCTGGAGTGGGCAGCATATCGGGAATCCCTCCAAATTTAGTGTGGATGGTCTCAATGGGCAGGCCCAAAACTGCTGTTGCAATCGTTGCCAGCACGACAGCAATGATGACACCGGGAATTTTCGGGTAATAGCGTCTAAGTAAAAAAATGACGGCTAAGGTGCAGGCTCCGACGATTAATGTCGCCGGATGCCAGCTGTGCATTGTTCTGGCGTATACCATCCATTTCTCAGCAAAATCGGCGGGGACAGTATCGATAGCTAGTCCAAAAAAATCTTTGATCTGCGATGAGAAAATCACCAAGGCTATACCGCTGGTGAATCCGACTGTGACAGGATACGGAATAAATTTCAAAAACACACCAAAACGCGCAATTCCCATGATCACCATCATGATGCCGGCAAGTATTGTCGCGATGGCGAGCCCTTCGTAACCCTGCCTTTGGACGATGTCATAGACAATAATGACGAAGGCCCCAGTGGGTCCCCCGATTTGCACCCGGCTGCCGCCAAGTAGAGAAATCAGGAATCCTGCAATGATGGCAGTGTAAAGGCCCCTTTCAGGGCTAACTCCCGAACCGATGGCAAAGGCCATTGCCAAGGGGAGTGCGATCAATCCAACGGTTATCCCGGCAAAGAGATCGGAGTAGAGTGTTTTATGCTGGTCTCTTTCTTTCCAGCACACAACGCTCATGGGGATTAAGTCTTTCAGGGTGGAAGATATTTTTTGAAAAAGTGCTGGAAAAGTCATAGGTTCGGCTTTTAGAGGACATTGCAAAACTCCATTTGGCCACCAAAGCGAGTAGTGCAACTCCCTCTATGTTCATAGGATTATAAATCGGAATGCTTCGGGGAAGCGGTAAATAATATCAGAAGCGCACACTCCATAAGAAGTGAGATCTTCTGCTGCATGCTCGCCAGCAAGGCCGTGTAAAAAAACACCAAGGGAAGCGGCATTAATAGGGGGCATTTTCTGTGCCAGTAAAGCAGCAATCAATCCGGTTAGCACATCACCACTGCCTGCAGTGGCCATTCCGGGATCGCCTTTCGGATTCACAATGATCGGATGGTCGGGATGCAGAATAAAGGTGGGCGCCCCTTTAAGAACCAATGTTACGCCTTTATTTGTTGCGTAGTGCTGACAGATTTTTAGGAAGTCAAGAGTGATTGCTGGCTGTTTCGTGATATTGAGAAGGCGCATCATCTCGCCGTGGTGCGGCGTTAAAATGGTTTGCTTCGGCAGACGGATATCCTGCTCCGATAAAAAATATAGGGCGTCCGCATCAATCACGCAGGGTTTCTCAAGGCGGGGAAGCACTTTCGCCACCAATGATCGCATTTCAGAAGTACGTCCAAGGCCTGGGCCGATGAATGTTGCTGCAGCGCGATTCATCTCTGTGACGATCTCCTGAACATCGCCTGTGTAAAAGGGCACGCGGATGAGTTCTAAGGGACTTGAAGAAAGCTCTACCTGCATGCCATCGGGATGTAGCAGCCGCACGATACCCGCCCCTCCTCTTAAAGCAGCTGACGAGGCTAGGATGGCGGCGCCAGGCATTCCGGGAGATCCCGCCATGCCGACAACAAGTCCTGCCTCATATTTATGCCTGTTGCGCTGGATTGAAGGAAGGAGAGGTTCTGTGATATCTTCAGAGAGCATGATGACTTCGGAATCGACATTTTCAATGAATTCATCAGGGAGTCCAAAATTGACGTAGCGAAGCTTCCCTACGTAATTCCAGGCGTCATTAAGAAAAAAGCCTATTTTAGGGAGCCCCAGAAAGGCTGTTTCTTTGGCAATGATTGCCTCTCCCTCAACGAGGCCTGTTTCTCCATTAAGCCCTGAGGGAATATCGATGGAGATGATCGGAAGGCCTGAATGGTTGGCCAGGGCAATCAGGGCTGTATACGGGTCGCTAACTTTCCCCCGGAAGCCTGTTCCAAAGATTCCATCGACGATGATCCCAGTTGAAGGGAATTCGGTTAGGAAGTCCGCTTGTTGTCCACCTTCAGCCATGAATCGTTCGAAGCTTTGCCTGCATAAGGGGCTGCACTCTTCAATAGGATTCAGTTGGATGGCGAACACTTGATAATCGAGGTGGATCAGGTGGATGCCGGTCACATACGCATCGCCTCCATTATTTCCTTTGCCGCATAGGAGAAATACAGTCCGGTCTATGTTATTCAGTTCTACATAGTCATGGACAACCAGGGCAACACCGCTGCCGGCTTCTTCCATAAAGTCAGAGTCCGAAAGGCCACTACGTCTTGCGTCAGCTTCGAGGTCGGCCATTTGCTGCGGGGATAATACTTTCATGGTTACAAGTGCTCTTCTTTAATGGCCCGCTGCATCGGGTTCCTGAAGGGTCGCGTAAGGTTTCAGTTTGCCCCCCCTTGGCTATAGCAGATTTACTGATTTCGTGCAACCTTCGCATCACCTTTATGAAATTGTAAAAATTCCCTTCCCCTTTGCGGATAGCAAGACGACGATAGTGCGACCCGATCTGATCTTATCGTCAGCAATACAGTTCAATGCAAAAGTTGGATTTAGTATTATGGCTATGATTACATCGGTTAAACCGAAACAAGAGCTTTGGCCTACTGATATTTTGATAGAAGATCTCCAACAAACGGGGCTTCCCGTTCAATCTATCATTCGCTTTAAACTGTTCACGCTGGATCATCGATTGATCCTTGGCCGACTAGGCCTTCTTTCAGAATTAGACCGTAAAGTCGTACAGAAAAAGCTTAGAGAAGTTTTATCAATTTGAGGCAGGTATATCCCACTCTGTGATTACAGTAGATCAACAATCCCTTATGAGCGCACGGAGCATTTTGAGTTCTGGTGCATCTATGAGCTCGACAAGTCGAGCTGTACCAGAGCGGCGACAGGTCGCACGCACTCCAAATGCTTCGCGCCCGCAAAATTTTTAACCGCAAGATTTTAGTGCAAAGGTGATCAAGGCTTTTTTAAATTAGTTTCTTGATTGCCACTCATCATAGGTCAAAACAACGGGTAGTTGTCTCAACGGTAATAAACTAACACTTAAAATTTTAGAAAGGTCGACGGGTGGAGACTGACTCATTAAATACTTCTGGAATGGACCATTACAGTTTTTAATGGCGTCGTTGTGGGTAATGCGGCGTTTCCGTAAACTCTCCAGATCACCGCGCAATTCATCCTCTTGTTTAAGGCTGCAATTCCGCAAGTATTGGATAAAATAGTCGCTGCAGAGCCCTGTCGGAAGATCCGGATCATCTGTACACGAATCATTGTTCAATTGCCAGCTACACCCCGCCATGCACTGATTTTTCCTTGCAAAATCAGCTTTCTCAAATACGGTTCCTCCAAGCGGTTCCAGCGTATCTATGACTCCATCACCGCCTTCTGAAATAATCGACGGGGCAAGATGGGAGAAATGGAATCCATTATCGTGATATTCCGCCATTGTTAACTTGATATCGCAATTAGGACCATAAGACATTATGAGCAAGCCGTCTGTCGTCCGTTCCAGAACTTCCGGGTCGTAGTATTCTTCTACACTCCCTGGCCAGGTGCACAAAGTTAAGCCTTTGCCGTTTCGGTTTAGGGTTTCGTATAACTTCACACACAAATTACTCAAGATGGTTTTATCAATCCCTTCTTCCCAATCAATATCGATTCCATCAAGGTCATATTCTCTTAAAAAACTGAGAATTTCAGAGGGGAAATTGGAGTCGGAAACAGCCCCTGGAAACGAATCAGGTTCTCCTGTACCCCCTAAAGTCACATAGATTTTCGCATCTGGATTAATCGATTTAATGTAATCTTTTATAGTGACAAAATCTTTTATGGAGCCATCGATATCAATGCAGAAATTGTCATTTCCCATCGGGACTATTTTGCAAAATGAGAGATTGAAGCGATCCACAGCCTTAATTGTGCTGTGTTTAAGATGCTGAATTCTGTCGACACAATTGGGTTCAAAGATTCCAACCCATGTTACCGCTGTCGGCCCTGTACTTCCTACATTCATAGAGACTCCTCTGTTCCTAACTGTTACAAATGGGCCTTGATCACCGCCTACAAATGTTCTTCTTTAATAGCTCGCTGCATCAGGGATTTCACGGCATCCTGGGGTGGTAGATTCTCATAAATAATTTTATAGACCATTTCCGAAATGGGCATGGGGATGCCAAGCTGTCGGCTGATCTGCAGGGCAGAAATACAGGTGTAGGCGCCTTCAACGACCATTTCTATCTGCTTTTCAGCTTCTTTGGGCGAGGCCCCTTGAGCCAAGAGATACCCAAAACGGCTGTTTCGGCTTATCATGGATCCACATGTTAAACAGACGTCACCCATTCCAGAGAGGCCGCTTAAGGTTTCGGCTTTGCCTCCCTTGGCAATAGCAAGTTTTCTGATCTCGTGCAACCCGCGGGTCATCAGCGCAGCCTTTGCGCTATAGCCCAATCCTAAGCCTTCAGCAATGCCGCAGGCAATGGCGATAATATTTTTCAAGGCACCACCATAGGAGACTCCGAGGATGTCTGCATTCGGGTAAACACGGAAAGAACTACCAGTAAAAGCGTCGCATACCATGGTCATGGTGGCGGGGTCGAATGCCGCTCCAACGATTGATGTGGGAAGTTTTTTGATGACTTCCTGGGCATAGCTTGGGCCGCTAAGGATTGCGACGTGCTGACGCACAGATTCCCCGAGGACATCGATCACAACTTCTGGAAGAATGAGTCCTGAGTTCTGTTCAATTCCCTTAGAAGTGATGACAATCGGACAGGTAGGAATGCACACTTTTTTTACGATCTCTAATACAGGGCGTAGTCCTGCTGCAGTGACTCCTTCAACGATCATATCAGCGTCTTTGAGAGCTTCGGCCATATCGGTAGTACAGTGCATGCCATTTAATGCGCGGTGTCCTGGAAGATGGGGGTGTTCGGCGCCATTATTTAACTGTGTCGCCAATTTTTCGTTTGTTGTCCATGAGGTGACGGCATACCCTTTCATAGCCAAAAGCGACGCCAAGCAGAATCCCCAGGCACCTGTGCCGAGATAGGCTATTTTTGTAATTGTCATCGGGCCACCGCTTTTAAAGCTGCTTCGATGTATCCGCTTTGGGTCACTGTACGTCCGTGCCACGTTGTAAGCAGTTCCTCGGTAGGGTAGTAGAAATCCTGCGAAATCTCGAGAGGTGTCACCGTACAGGGCGTGCCTGTCACAGATTCAAGGATCCTCCGATCGTTTGCTTCGATAGCTGCGGTGACCATTTCGAAGCTGTCATCCCCGCTAAACTGCTTTAGCGGCGCAAAACTCTGTTCGCGGGGGTAAACCAACGCGCTGACTTTTGCGGCGCGTGGAAGGATATCAAAAATAAACTTCTCAAATTTCCACGCCATGGGTTTATCAGCCTGGACTGTCATGCCTTCAGCGTTCAAATATTTGACTGCCTTATGAGCTTTATGCAAGGGGAGTGGGTGGTTTGTGTCAACGGCTGAGTTTTTAATGAAATCCATTGTAAAGGAAAAAAGGCTGATGTTGGCT
Source organism: Parachlamydiaceae bacterium (assembly GCA_037147435.1). Classification (GTDB taxonomy): domain Bacteria; phylum Chlamydiota; class Chlamydiia; order Chlamydiales; family Parachlamydiaceae; genus JBAWVE01. Next base: position 2,167 of record JBAWVE010000073.1, on the reverse strand, counting down.
AAAGAATACTTCAGGCTTCCTTCAGCGTTCGTTGCAGTACGTGCCTTGTCGTCTAATTCGGTATATTCAACGACGGCGGCATGATATTTTTCTTTCACTAAAATTCCGACACTTTCTTCGGGTGTTTCCTTTGTTGTGACCTTGACGACGATCTCGCCACCGGCACGTTGATGATAACCGATCAGCCCGGCATCGAAAGGGTCTGCTAGGGGATTATCAATCAGCACAAAATTGAGGTATTGTACACCCTGTTTGTGCCAGCTTTGCCACAATTTATTTTTGTAAAACTGGTGCAATGCCCCCCCATTTCCATCCGGTCCTTCAGCAATCGTGTCGGTCGTCTGCAAAAATAAATTCCCTCTTTCATCTAAGAGGGGAAGGACTGCCTGGGAAAAAAATGATAGCTGGTGTGGATCAAGGCCAAACAGATGATTTTTCTCGAAAAAGGCTACGGTGGCATCGTGGTTTAGCGGTGAGGTCATAATGGCGACCGGAAGATGTCGTTTTGCCTGTTTTCCAGCAGCAATGATCTTTTCTGCAAACAGTTGAAATAGGCTTTTGTGTCGGATAGCGGTAATGGGACAGACGCCTTTGGGTCCATCCAGATGAAGGCGCGACGCCTGGCCACCGGCAATGATCAAACACCCCACAAGGCCATGAGCAATCATTTCCTTTCCTTTTTCGATATCTTGCTTATTGCCGGAAACATCGAAGTTGGGGAACGGTTCAAAGACCCTTGGCGGATGTTCTAATGTTAGCAGAAGTTGTTGCTGCTTTGCCAATAAAGACACATCTAGTCGTTCGATTTGCGCCAAAAGGTGGGTTTGCTGCTCAGAAGAAAGATCCTCCCAGTACTGCAGGAGGTGCCCTTGACCTAATGGTGTGAGAAGTTCTAAAGCTGCTTGATAATCCATAATCACTTTTTGTTGATGAGTTTTATGATTGCTTGATACACTTCCTCTTCTTCAATCCGCTTCATGCAACGGAAATCGATGGGGCAAACACGTTTATAGCAAGGGGAACACTCCACATGCTTGTGGATGATCGTTCCTCCGCCATATGGACCTGTTTTCACATTGCTGGTGGAACCAAAAATAGCCACAAGGGGGACATTCAGGGCAGATGCAATATGCATCGGACCGCTATCATTGGTCAAAAGGACTGAGCATGTTTGGATGCATGCCATGAGCTCGCGCAGCGACGTCTTGCCGGCTAAATTAATTACCCTTGGTCCAAGGCCGCTGCAGATATCGTTCACAAGCGGGCTACCGGCCGGATCGCCAAAGTAAACGACTGATAAGCGGGGATCCTCCAGCAGCATCTGCGTCACTTTGCGGAATCGCTCCGGCAGCCAGCACTTTGCTGAGCCGAAAGCGGCCCCTGGGTTAATGCCGACAAGAATCTGTTTTGAGGGGGAGTTTCCAGTGGATGCGAGTATGAGTTGGGCAGCCTGTTGTTCTTCTTTGGAGACATAAAGGGCTGGGGAAGTATCAGTGATTTGGATTCCCATAGGCTGCAGAAGCGTTTTATAGGTCAATACGAGGTGCTGGGTTTCTTTGTGCCTAGGGAAGGGGACGGCTTTGTTGAGTAGGAAGCTGCGCAGATTTGTCGCAAAGCCTATCCTATTGTCGACATTTCCGCGCCAATACCACCAGGCGGATGAGAATGAATTGGTCAATAGGACGCCAAGGTCATACTCTCCTTTTCGGAGCGTTTTGATGATATTCAGGTGTTGTGCCCGATGGATCCAGCCGCTTGGTTTTTTGTAGCGGTAAATTTCGGTGATGTGTGGATCATGCTGCAATAATGCTGCGACATTCGATTGGCACATGGCTGTGATGGAAGCTTCAGGCCATTTTGTTCTGAGATCGTGAAGAATGGGGGTAGCCATGACCAGGTCACCCAGCCAGTTTGGCATTTTCACAATAATATTTTTTGGGGTAACCGCCGGCCATTTTTTTTGACTAGTCATTCAAAATCTCCTATAACCATCCGATCGGGAGTATAATCAAGAGTTACTTCTAATTCAAAAGAAAAAACAAAAATAAAATAACAAGATGAGGCGAAGCCTTTGGAGTGCGTGCCATTCTGTTATTTGGCGATGATCACCTATACTAGTAGGCCGCCCAATAAGTCTTGACACCCTGCGACTGCGTCAAAGCTCCCG
>JBAWVE010000072.1:0-10237 GCA_037147435.1 Parachlamydiaceae bacterium | reverse complement strand
CTTAGTTCAGGTGATCTTGGCCATTCAAAAGTGTTACCTTCATTTGAACCATGCCGAAAAAAGAGCAAAAAAGAGAATTGAATCGCACCCTTGTTTCTTTGTAATTTTGGGATCATTCCACTTCTTGAACGAATTTTCTTTGTACATAGAGATAAACCTCTCATATAGTATCATGAGACCAGATTCCAATCCTTTTCAACCTCTCCGAGATCATGTCCTCTAGGGCTGCATCGTCCTCACTTTCATCTTCCCAGTTAGACCTGTCGATTCCGGATGAATGTTGATAGAAAGATTCCAATTCATGGATCAGTTCTTCATTATCCTTTGGAGTGAGTTCCTTTCTTTTAAGATCGAGTGTTTTTTTATCGATAAAACAGATATTAAACATATTTCTAGTTTTTTGAACCAGAATTGTTTCTCCATTTTTTACGGATATTTTGTTTGATTGAGTAAAGTCTACAAAATGATATTTAAGTTCATCCGTCATCCTTTCTAGTTGATCTATAAGTTCGACAAGTCGAACAATATGAGAGCGGCGACAAGTCGCGCGCACTCAAAATTCAAAGTTTATGAATGTTTACATCTGCAAAGAATTTGAGAAAGTCCTCTAAAGAGAGCTCTTCGGGGCGGGAAAGAGGGTTTTTACCGATAGCCTGGAGAGACGATTCAATTTTTTCTGGAGGATACAATCCTTTTAAAGAACCCCTCAACATCTTGCGCCGCTGCTTAAAAGCCGTCCGGGTCATGACAAAAAAGTCATCTTCCCCTCCAAGTACTTCAGGAGGTTGTTGCAGCGTCAGCACAACGATTGCAGAGTCCACCTTTGGACTGGGATAAAAACACTGACGGCTAACAGTAAATGCGTAGGCAGGCCGACTGTAGAAATTAAGAAATACGGTAAAAGAACTGTATTCGCTAGTCTTAGGGTGGGCGACAAAACGTCTGGCGACCTCTTCCTGCACCATTAAAACCAATGAGGAAAAGCACTCGCGCATCGTAATCAATCGGGCAATGATTGGTGTTGTCAAGTGATAAGGTAAATTGGCAATGACCTTAGCTTTCTGGCCTGGTTTCAGTTTTGATCTGACGGCAGCTTCCAGGTCAAACTCCATGGCATCATCACAATGGACCTCAAGGTGGCATCCTTCGCCTTCGAACCGGTCTAAAGCCTTAGCATATACAGGATCTTTCTCAATGGCGATAACATGAGCACCGACAGCTAAAAGCTGCTCGGTGAGAGCGCCTGGACCTGGTCCTATTTCCACCACATGATCCCCTGGGGACAACTGGGCTGTCGCGACAATTTTTCTTAAGATATTGCCGTCGATCAAAAAATTCTGTGACAACCCCTTTTTTGGAGAAACTCCTAGATGTTCCAAAAATTGACGTAATTCACTTGGTTTATAGATCGACATGATTTACTTGAGCAGGAATGGCTGGAAATCAGAAGAAAGGAGTTCCTGCATGTGGCTATCCTGAACATCAAAATGTTGGCGTAATTTAGTGATATAAGCCAGAGATTCCCGTTCGATCCCATCTTCGATGAGTTTCATTTTGATTTTAGCCTCCATTTCGCTAAATGGAATGACACCGCCAGAAATCATATTTTTTAAGAAGAATATGCGGACGACAGTCGAATTATCCGTGCGGCTTTTTTGTGCGATTGGAATGCTATATTCGCCCGGAGAAATAGATGTTAAGGTTTTTTTGAAAGAGTCGGATAATTCTTTCTCTTTGGTATGGTACTCTTCGGAGATTTTCACAGAAGGAGACTTGACCGATGACTGGACAATTTCCTCTAATTTTGCGGGCAGATCAGCAAGTGGGATTTTATCTTCAACAAGTAAGCCATAAGCCACACTTGCAGCATTGGCGGCTTTGACGGAATCGCGATGGCGGACAGTGATGACATTATAGACCCATTCGTTATCGCGAATGTTTGTCTTGGCCACTTCATCATAATATTCGCGAATTTTTTGAGGGGTTGCCTGGCTAAAGGCTTTCATTTGCACGCGGAAGTACATCATACGTTTTAGTGTAATATCTGCCAGGATCATATCGGACGCCTCATCAAAAGTCAGACCTACTTTATCCAGATTGGCAATAATATTTGGGCCGAAAAGAGACTCCATTTCTTGCCGAACATCACTGGCGCCGACTTGCAGCTTACTTTCTTCTGCATCGGCGACAATTAATTCTCTATCGATCATTTCGGACAATACATGTTTCCAATTGGCCATATAGAACTGGTAACGCGCCTGCGACGAAGAAGTGAATTCCGGGAATTGGCGATAAAACAGCATATCCATTTTTTTCATGATATCAACGACGGAGATAGCTTTGCCATTTGCTTTTGCAAGAATTCGATTATTGACAGTGATGCGCATTTCCTGTCCACCACCAAGGAGGGAACTGTCAGCGCTAAGCTGTACAGCTGATAGCATAATAACAGGAATTATTAAGTATATAATTTTCTTTAACATGTGATATCCAACTTATTAGTCCAGAGAGAGAACAAGATCATAAAACATTGCCTCTTTCTTGCAAAGGGTTTATGATCGGTGTCGCATTTTTCGGGAACGTTTACGACCTTACCTTCACTTTATTATAGGAGCATGTCGCAAATGAATTTGAAAGCACCGGAAAGGGTGCCAATCACGCCGAAGACGAAGGCCATAGCAGTAGAAGCTCCAAAAAGTACGCATGCCGTAGCGACGATGTATCCCAGATTGCTGAGTATTCCCCAGATGGCTGCACACTTGCGGAAGGCGTTTTTTTCTTGTTCAACGAGCCCCCCCTCAATTTCATGCTTTTGAAGTTCTTCGTAAATACGGACGCTTTCTTCCAAAGCTGCTATATTGGCATACAGAAAGAAAATACTTCCAGCCGAACATACGGTAGTCGCGATTTTCCCGTAATTGATCCACCCGAAACTATTGAGCCCCTCTAGAACACCACAAACACCTGTAGCACCTATGAAAGTACCGTGAATGATTTGGTAATTTAGGGAAGGCGCGAGCTTATACCCCTTATTTAGCCCTGTGTTTGTCATAGCACCAGAAAGTTCGGCAGTGCCCCATCCACAATGATAAGCTCCTGAACCCGCGACAAAGGAAGAATACGCAACGTGCCGCACTTTATCCACCAAAAAATGGCAGCGAAACAATACGGCGCTGCAACACTTGGGAATGAATTCTAATAACCGGCTACCGGTTGCAAGGGATGATGTGACTGAAGAAATCATAGAAATAGGAGGGAGTCGTGTGTATAACCTCGAATAAATTCATCGGAGGTCATGGATTTTTTGCCTTCAAGCTGTATTTGCACGAGGCGAAGTGCCCCGTGTCCGCACCGGATGACTATACCATTTGTCGGATTAATTACCATAGATTTTACATCTGATGCTTCAGTTGCAAGCACTACGACTTCTGTAGTCATCACACGCAACCGTTTTTTTTCCCCTTTAAGCGATACCCAACACCAAGCTCCAGGATGGGGATTAACCCCCCGGACCATGTTGTGAATAGATTCAGCAGGCAGATTCCACTTAATAAGACAATCTTCAGATTCGATCTTTGGCGCCGTTGTTGCGAGCGAGTGATCTTGAGGAACCCTTTGAGTAGCACCCCTCTCAAAGTTATGAATGGTCTGTAATAAAAGGTCAGCCCCAACGCGACAGAGATCAGCTTCAAGTTCCCCGTAGGTCGTCTGTATACCGATTGGCACTTTTTCTACGGCAATAATATCCCCAGCATCCATTTTTTTAACCATATGCATGATCGTGATGCCGGTTTCAGTTTCTCCATTCATGATCACGCGTTGAATGGGCGCTGCCCCGCGGTATTTCGGCAGCAGACTGGCATGCAAATTGATACAAGCAATTTTGGGCATATCCAAGAGGTGTTGTTTGATGATTTCACCATAAGCCACAACCACAAAAAGGTCAGCCTGGAATTTTTCCAGTAATGGTATATTTTCCGGGGAAGAAATGAGTTCAGGCTGAAATACCGGAATGGGGGGGGAATGGGTCTCAGCAACACATTTTACAGGTGTCGGAACAAGCTGTGCAGAACGCCCTTGCGGTCTATCCGGCTTGGTAACGACAGCAACAACATCAATGCCATGATCCAGGAGAAAGCTCAAGACCTCAGCAGCAAAGCGCGGCGTTCCAAAATAGATAACTTTCATACGTCTGCGTGGATGTGGTCTTTATTTTCTTCTTCCTCGACTCCTCCCCCTTCATCATGGGAGGAAACGCCTTGAAGTCCAATGATTCCGCGTTTTGACTCGCGGCAGAATTTCACCCAGTTCTTTACTTCAGGCAACTGTTCCAGTTCCTGTTCAATCCTGGAAAGAGCCTCGTTCAAGCTTAGCTTGGAGCGACATAGTAACTTAAAAGCCTTACCCAATTCAAGACGGACTTTTAGAGGAAATCCGTGCCGTTTTAAACCAATGATATTCAGCCCGCCAAATTTAAAAGGCATCCCTGCACCGATAGTATAGGGGGGGATGTCATGAGTGACGCGACTCATACCGCCGATCATGGCATGGCAACCGATTCTAACAAATTGATGAACGCCTGTGAGGCCGCTAATGATCGCAAAATCTTCAACCACAATGTGACCAGCGAGGGCTGCATTATTTCCCATGATGACGCGATTGCCAACGGAGCAATTATGGGCGATGTGGCAATTGGCCATGATGAGACAATGATCGCCAACGGAGACGACAGAATTTTCTTCGCACGATGAGTTGATAGTCACATACTCACGAATATCACAATGTTTTCCGATTTTGACAAAAGTCTTTTCACCGCGGAATTTGAGATCTTGCGTTTTCGTTCCGATGCAGGCAAAGGGGTAGATAGTCGTTCCCTCGCCTATCGTAGTGTGACCATCGATATAAGCATGTGATTTGATCACGACCCCATCTTCTAGAATCGCCGTAGACTTAATGACAGCGAAAGGTTCTACAATGACATCATGGCCGATTATTGCACCGGGCTCAACGATTGCTGCTGGATGGATGTTAGAATTACTCATTGATATTTTTATCCACTAAAAATTATTAATTTAAATTTGATTTTTATCTATAAGGGCAAAACCGACCTCAGCTTCGACAGCAATTTTACCATCTACAAGAGCTTGAGCCTTAACACGGCCGCCTTTTGAACTAAAATGAATCCCTTCGCACTTCAATAGTAAGACGTCGCCGGGGCGCACAGGATGGCGGAATTTTGCATTGTTTACATTTAGCAGGACAGCAATCTTAGCTATTTTTTCTTTTAGGTGAACTAAAACGCCCCCTGTCTGAGCCAGGGCTTCGAGGATGAGCACTCCAGGCATGATTGGGGCATCAGGAAAATGTCCTTGAAAGAACGATTCATTGATTGTGACATTCTTTTGCCCAATGATTGTTCCTTTTTCCAGATCGATTTCCAAAATTTTGTCGACTAACAGGAAAGGGTAACGGTGCGGCAAAATTTTGACGAGGTCTTTGACATCTAAGACAGCCTTTTTTGAACTATCAGAAGACATTATTTGTTCTCCGTCGTGATAAAGTTATATAATTTTCGGGCAAATGCCACATTAGAAGCATGGCCGGAGCGGATGGCAATCACATGAGCCATCACATCGAAGCCCAGTAATGACAAGTCACCGACAACATCTAGGATTTTATGACGTACCATTTCATCTTGAAAAAAGAGGCCCCCTTTACTCAAAATAGTGTCATCTTTGATGACAACAGCATTGTCTAGACTCGCCCCTTTGATGAGACCGCGATCCATGAGAAGGGACACTTCTTCATAGAGCGAAAACGTACGGCACGGGGCAATTTCCCGTTTAAATGACTCACTAGTGAGCTCGATGGAAAAATACTGTGAGCGGATCAACTTTGTGTCGGGATAATTGAGCGTATAACTAATGCGGTAGCAGTCGGACGGAATGGCCACTAGGTGGATATCCCCTTCTGACCAATAGACAGGCTGAGATAGCTTAACGATTGGAAGCGAAGCATTCTGATCGATAATGCCAGCTTTCTCTATCATATCGACAAAGACATCGGAGCTACCGTTGCCTACCGGCGGTTCGATTCCGCTGATTTCAATGATCAGATTATCCACATTGTAGGAACGTATCGCTGCCAGCACATGTTCGACAGTATGAATTTTAACATCGCCAATGCCCAGCGTTGTATTTCTTGCGTGAGCGCAGACATATTCTATAGTAGCAGGAATAATCGGTTGGCCGGGTAGGTCCGAGCGTTTGAATACGATGCCGGTCCCTTCTTTAGCGGGGACAAAACGCATCATTACTTCTACGCCTGTGTGGAGTCCGATTCCGGAAAACTCAACAGGCTGCTTTAGTGTGCGCTGTTTGCGGTAGGCAATTTCGTGACTTGGGTGGATGGCTATCACATTTAACTCGTTATAAATAAATGCATGATACTTGAATCGCCTTTATTTATCAACCCCTGAATTGCCCACAGCTTTTTGATTAAAAGATTTGACAGCAAAAGGCCGTGCTGAATTGCCTAAGCTATTGAATACCCAAAACAAATTTGAGAATCGTTTCAATTTCTTGCATTTCCTTTATTGAAAGAGAGCCCATTTTTTTCCCTAACCGAGATTTATCAATAGATTTTATTTGATCTAACATAATAGGTATAACGTGCAAGTTGTTTCTTTAACCGCCCCGCTGACGAATACCCACCGCCGCTGCAATGGTGATGATCAGCAGGCAAATCCCTACGATCAATTTGTCGCCTAATCGCGCATAAGGTGTTTCATAAGTATCGATAGGAACGTTAACGATCAATGCGCCGGGGATCCATTCGACATCCTCGGGGTGCTCCCCTCCCCAGGCGGCAAGTGTCCTCCCAAAACTATCCACTGCAGCAGTGATACCCGTATTGCATGCTCTGATTAGCGGAACACCATTCTCCACCGTGCGCAGTCGTGCATGATCAAAGTGCTGTTGGGGAAGCCTGGAATCGGGGTACCATACATCACTGGTTAAATTGACAAGGAGTCGTGCGCCTTTCTGTCTTCCTTCTCGAATCAGATCACCGAAAGTCTCTTCGTAACAGATGGAAGGGGAAAAGGGAACTCCATGAGACGTCATGATGACAGCCTCTTGGCCACAAGTAAAAGATCCAAAAACTCCATATCGCTCTGCAAGTTTTTTACAAAATGAAAAAGGAATATATTCCCCCATGGGGACAAGCACCCGTTTAGCATAACGAGGAGTGAAGAGATCGGCGTCTGCTGGATATGCAGAATCTTGCGGGTGGGTAAATTGTGCGGTACTGTAGTGTTCTATAACACCTGGGGAGACCTCTTCGGCATCTTCGAGACCTGCAATGACATCAGCATGAAAATAGTTAGAAAGAGCTTGCATCCAATAGGCATTGTTAACGAATAATCCCGGTCCATTGACAGTATTTTGTGCGGCAGCAAACGGAAAATCAGGTGTGGGAAGAAAATCAAGATTGTGCGTATGAAAGACGTCCATAAACACCGCCATTACGTGATGTAAGGGATAGACAAAACTGTACGTACCAAAAGATACAACATACTCTGGCAGCACAATGAGATCGACATCTTCATCTTGATGCTTCGCTGTGATTTGTAAGATCTGATGCCAGTCATCCATCACAGACTGTATAATTCCCCTGCCCTGCGTTGCCACCGTTTTCTCGATAGGAAATGCTGGTTGGACTAGCATCACGGACAAGTGCTGTAAAGAGTCTTCTTTATGAAGCGCTATTTGCCCTACCCCATAAAGATAGGGAATGATTGCAGCAACGACTCCTATGCAAACAGGAAGTATTTTATTTCGCCGACATACCCAAATATAGAGGATTAACAAATTGACAAACATCACCCAGAAGGAAAGACCAAAAATCCCCCATAAGGAAGCCATTTGTAAAGCATAGAGATTGCCAGTTAAGGCTAGGCCGATAGGATTCCATGATAGACCGCTCAGAAAAAATAAACGGGACCACTCCAAGACAGTCCATAGGGAGGCAACAAACAAACTGTATCCAATCGTTTTTATCAGAGAAGCTTCCCTGTATAATTGTGGACGGATCAGCAGTCCGATACAGCCAAATTGGAGCCCTAACCACGTCGCAATGAATAGGTAAACACTGTAGATATACCAGAAGGGATGGGACAGAAACCAGGACATTTGGACAAGCTGTACCGCAAAAAACCAGAGGAAAGCCCATCCAAACCGTTTTTTTCTGGAAGGAATATCGATAAGAACGCGGAAAAAGAGAGCATACCCCCCAACGGCAGCAAGAAGCCCATTCCACGGTAGCCAGGCCGGTTGACCAAAGGCAACAAGAAAAAAGGCAAGCCCCGCCAGCCCCCACTGACTCAGTGGGGAAAGGGAGGATGGAACACTATTTTTTTGCAGTAGATTGGACATCATCTCGCAATGATATCACAAACACCGCTTGAGTTGACAAGCTATTTTTGTTCCGGTGGCTTGGATTTACAGCAGCAGGTATCTAAACCGCACCCTCCGGAGCCACAGCAAAGCACATAAAGAAGGCCGCCGCCGATGGCTAAATTCTTAAAGAACTCAATTTGTGCCATCGCTTGCTCAGCACCTGTGACATCCCAAAATGAGTGAAAAATAATCGTCACGGGAATCAAATACAGGATCAGGACGGCAGAACAAAGACGTGTTCTATATCCAAGGATTAGCGATAAGCCACCCGCGAGCTCTATAATGGCAGCAGCAATTAAAAACAGATGGACTGCACCCATTCCCTTTGAGGCCATGAACTGTGCGGTTTGTTCGTAAAAAACAACCTTACTCGCGCCGCCAAAAATGAAGATGGATGCAAGACACAAACGGGCGAAGAATAAAACGATGGAAGATAAAGCCTTCATAAATAACTCCTTGTTATTTTAGCACTCTCTTAACCCGTGTGTAACCGAACAGCAGTTTTAACGCAAGCAAGGAAAGGTCCAGGAAAGTCCTAGTTGTGAGTTAATTGTAGCTTCTGTATACTCTTTCGTTATGTACAGACCGTTTCGTGAATATCACATTTTAAGTATCTTGAATGAATACGACCAGCAGGCATTGCCGCTGGATTTGTCCATCAGCAACTATTTCCGCGCCCATAAGGCTTTAGGCTCTAAAGACCGTGGATTCATTACAGAGACCATCTATGCGATCGTGCGCTGGAAGGGGTTATTGGATTTTTTAGGTAATGGAACTCCAACATGGGAAGAGAGACTGGATCTTTATTTAAGCCCGATCTTTACAGCATCGAGAGAACGTACAGATATCCCTTTAGCCACACGCCTAAGCTTTCCTCAAACACTTTTTGACAGACTTGTTGCAAGCCATGGCATCGATGTAGCCACCGATATTTGTACCATCAGCAATACCCCGGCCCCGACAACAGTGCGCGTCAACACATTAAAAACAACACGTGAAGAGATGCTCAAACGTTGGCGTGGGGTATATCCTGTATACCCATGCGAATACGCTCCAAACGGAATTGTCTTTGAAAAACGCATCAACTTCTTTGAACTTGCAGAATTCAAAGAGGGCCTTTTTGAAATCCAGGACGAAGGAAGTCAACTTCTTTCGGGACTTGTTCAGGCAAAACCCGGAGATCTTGTGATGGACTATTGTGCCGGAGCCGGAGGTAAAACATTAGCTTTCGCTCCGCAAATGAATAATACAGGCCAGATTTTCCTGCATGATATCCGAAAACACACCCTGCAAGACAGCAGCAAGCGATTGCGCCGCGCAGGCATTCAGAATGCCCAAATCGTTTTTGATGATGAAAAGAAACTTAAGAAATTAAAAAAAACAATGGACTGGGTCTTGGTGGATGCTCCATGCACCGGAACAGGGACGCTACGGCGGAATCCAGACATGAAGTGGAAACTGAACGAGGAAATGATCACACGGCTGCTTGGACTGCAACGGGTGATTTTCGAAAAGGCTTTAAGTTTCATGAAACCTACAGGCCGCATTGTTTATGCAACCTGTAGCGTACTCCACGAAGAGAACCGCAAGCAGACAGAGCATTTCATTGCAACCTACAACCTGGAATACGCCGCAGAACACTTCGAGTCTCTTCCTGTTATGGGTGGGATGGACGGATTCTACGGCGTGGTTCTAAAAAACTCTTCGAAAGAAAACTAAAGCCTTTCGGGCATGGTTCAAAATGGAACGAAAATGGGTAGCACAAAGTAATCAAAAAT
>JBAWVE010000071.1:0-10327 GCA_037147435.1 Parachlamydiaceae bacterium | reverse complement strand
AAGCCATGGAAAAGTCGACAAACCCAACGATCAAGCACTTGGGAGAGAGTTCCCTGGAGTGGGCTGAGAAAGATTTAAAGAAAAAAGAACCTCCCTTCCTGACAGGGAGACAAAGTAATGATAGTAGCGATGTCGAAGAGGCATAAAAAAGGGAGTGTTTACTTTTAGTGAGTAGTCACAACCAAAATAAGGCAAGAGGTGATGAAAATGGACGAAAAAGATCTAAAAATAGAAAAAATAGAAAAAGTGGGACAGCTGGACAGAAAGTCTTCTGTGGGAGAGGACGTTAACATCGAACGGATGCCCCCAAATAAAGAGCATTTTGACGCCCTTATTAATAACGTCAACCAGCAATCACAACAAAAGGCAGCTGTTGTCGAAGCGAATACAACAGTGACAAAGACGTCGATTATGGATGAGGTGCGCCTTTTGAATCAGCGCGTCGACCGTTTTGGGAAAGTTAACCCCAAGGATCTGGTTGCGCAGGCGAACGATGCTGTCAATAAGATTAAGATCATTAAAGAGAAGTTGGCTGGGGCTGTAGACCTTAATCTGAAACCTGAGACCCAGACTCTTTTACAGAATAAACTCCTTCACATTGACGAAAACCTTCGGGTTGTGATGTCTAAGGCCGGTGTCGAATATGCCCCTTCAGACCATCTGCAGAATAAGTCAGTCAACCCTATCGAACGGTTTCTTGGTTTTTTGACAAAAAGCCAGGCGGGGTTGGCATCGCTTTCAGGAGAAGTTGAGTCGATGCAGCAAAACCATAAAGAGATCACTCCTGCGAACATGCTTCGTGTGCAGCTGAAGATGGGTTTTATCACCAACGAGATAGAATTTTTTACAGCAGTATTGAATAAAGCGCTGGACTCTACAAAAACGATTATGAACGTTCAGGTATAATTTCAATTTCAGCCGAGGTTTTTTGCTATGAGCTCAGACGACCGTTTCGATAACATCCTTGGTGAGATGGAAGGCTTTGAGCTGACAACGGTTAACGGTCGAATTACTGAGATCGTGGGGATGTTGATCCGGGCGATTGTTCCTAACGTCAAGATTGGCGAAGTCTGTCTGGTCAAACGGGATGGCCCGCCGCTCCGGACGGAGGTTGTTGGTTTTACGCGTGATGAGGTGTATTTATCTCCATTGGGAGAAATGACGGGAATAGGACCTTCTTCAGAAGTTATCCCCACACATCAGCCGCTTCATATCCGAGTGGGACCCCAGCTTTTGGGAAGGGTTCTTAACGGACTTGGCGAGCCCCTCGATGTAGCCACAAAAGGTCCGCTTATTTGCGATGAGATTTATCCTGTTCTCCAGTCGCCACCTGATCCGCTAACAAGAAAGCGGATTTTAGAGCCTATCTCTGTTGGCGTGCGTGCGATTGACGGAGTCCTCACAACGGGTTTAGGGCAGCGTGTCGGGATTTTTGCTGCTGCTGGCGGAGGTAAGTCGACATTACTGGGAATGATTGCCCGGAATGCCGTTGCTGATGTCAACGTGATCAGTCTAATTGGGGAAAGGGGCCGTGAAGTTAGGGATTTTATTGAAAAGGACTTAGGGGTGGAGGGGTTGAAACGATCTGTGTTGGTCGTGTCGACTTCTGACCAGGCATCCCAGCTGCGTTTGAATGCGGCTTATGTGAGTACGGCTATTGCCGAGTATTTCCGCGATCAGGGGAAGTCTGTCATTTTGATGATGGATTCTATCACCCGTTTTGCTCGGGCCCTCCGTGAGATCGGCTTGGCTGCGGGCGAGCCCCCAGCGCGTGCCGGGTATACGCCGTCGGTGTTCTCCACGCTGCCGAAGCTGTTGGAACGATCGGGCAATTCAGATAAGGGATCGATTACAGCTTTTTACACGATCCTTGTCGCTGGCGATGATATGAATGAGCCGGTGGCCGATGAGACGAGATCTATCCTTGACGGCCACATTATCCTATCGAGCGAATTGGCCCGCCAGTTTCATTATCCGGCGATTGAAGTGTTGTCTTCTGCAAGCCGCGTGATGCCATCTATTGTATCCAAGGAGCATTTGCAGCTTGTCGGAAAGTTGAGAGAAGTTCTTGCCAACTATAAAAAGAACGAATTATTGATTAAGATTGGTGAATACAAACGGGGCGCGGATAAGGCTGGGGATTTTGCTATCGACAACATCGATAAGGTTAATAAATTTCTTAAACAAGGTGTTGAAGAGAAATGTACCTTCCAAGAGACAACTCAACTTCTGCGTGCGATGTTTAAATGATCCTAAATAGTGCTACCTTGGTATAAGGATTATGGCAGAAGACGATGACGTGATAGTGTCAGCTAAAGATGCTTACCCCCTCGGGCAAGTGCTGCAGGTGAAACAGCGGCGCGTCGAAGATGCAGAGAAGGTTGTCAAGGAAAAGCGGCTTGCTTTAGAAAAAGAGCAGAAAATCCTTGCAGATCGAGAGGCTGATCGAGATAAGGCAAAAAAGCATTACGACGACAAGTTGAAACAGATGCGCGATGAGCTTGACGGTGCAACGACAAGCCCCAAGGTTCAGCAGATGAAAGTCTATCTGAAAATTGTTAAGGAGCGGATCGTTACTGAAGAAAAGCGAGTGCAGGAGCAGAAAAAACAAGTTGAGAAAGCGGAGAAGATTCTGGAGACCGCCCAGGCCGATCTTAAACAAAAGCGGCTTGAAGTGGATAAGCTCCAAAGCCACCGTAAGGACTGGCTAAAAGATCTTCAAAAAGAACAAGAAGTGGTCGCAGGGCGCGAACAGGATGAGTTGGGCTCAGTCATCTTCATGGCCCGTCACCATCGCGAAAAACGCTAGAGGGAGTTACAAAACTCCCTCGATAGTAAAAGGAGATAAAGTTATGAACTTTAACCAAGATTCGTCGACTCCGATCAAGTTTACCCCGGGAAGAGATGGAAGCTATAGCTCTTCTAGCGGCGAAGTGGGCACACGCCCAGCAGGCGATCCCAAATCGGGTAAGGACTTTAAGAAGATTCTGGGTAAAAATAAAGATCCTAAGGAAAGCAGTGATGACGACGCTACCAAAAAGATTGTCGAGGAAGGTGAAGGGGATGATGGAATTGTTGCCGATCTGGACGATACCACCAGTCAAAAGAAGCCTCCAATGTCTCTTTTTGATCTCACCAGTGGAAAATTACCGATTGACAACCTAAAACCCAAAGGGGAAAGAGGGCTTGTAAAAACGGGCACGGCTCCTTCTGTACCCATGGTCGTTAAGCCTAAACAAAAAGCTGATGACGTCGTTGCTGAGGCAGTTTTTGCTCCGAGTAACGACGCAACACCAGCAAGTATGTCTTCAACCAGTGGTAAATTTACGACACGATTTGCCACCGAACAGACAGATTTATCATACATTAACCCGATGGCTGCAATGTCAGCAGCTATGTCGAATCAAGCGATCGATCCTGCTGTAGCGAATGTGGCAAAACCTATTCCCCCCACAACGAGCATCCAGGATATCATCAATCAACTTGTAGGCAAAGTTGTGGAGATGAAAGATAATGGCAAAACAGAAACGATCATTACACTAAAAAATCCTCCGTTATTCGCTGGTGCCAACATTGTTGTCACAGCTTTCGATAGCGCCAAAGGGGAATTTAACCTGACATTTGAAAACCTCTCTCAGTCTGCGAAAAATATGCTCGATATGAGGGCCAACCAGCAATCACTGATGAGTGCATTGCAGCAGAAGGGGTATGCTGTCCACATCGTCACAACGACAACTCTCATGGAAAACCGCCCTGTAATTGCTGATGCCTCACAAGGTGGCAGACCTGGCGATGAGCGAGGCGACGAACGTGGGAGACAACAAGATGGTGGCCGAAACCCGAGGGGTCGTCAACAAGGGTGATACGTGATGTACAGGATGGGGAAAGAGGCCTTCGGCTGGCGGGGGGTTGTGTGTTGCTAGAGTAAAATAACAGGATAGGCAGGATGGGAAGGATAAGCAGGATGGGGAAAGAGGCCTTCGGCTGGCGGGGTTGTGTGTTGCTAGAGTAAAATAACAGGATAGGCAGGATGGGAAGGATAAGCAGGATGGGGAAAGAGGCCTTCGGCTGGCGGGTTCTCACGTACTAAAAAGTTGGGTATCCAGGATTGTTTATATCTTCAAAATTCATAGAGGGGTGGTATAAACGCTTATATTCAAGTTTTTTATTTCCAAAATTAACTAACATCCCTACAGAGAGGTCGGAGGCTTTGAGATAATTAATTACTTGAGCTTGGTGTTCTGATAACAACGATTTACAGCATTTTAATTCTATAATTACAGTACTCTGCACGACAATATCTGCCTTGTAAGTACCTACTTTTTTTCCTCTAAAACAAACATTGAAAAGCTGTTCAGTTTCTACTGAAATTCTACTTTGTCTTAGAGCATCATATAGGGCATTTTTGTAAACTGATTCTAGAAATCCGGTGCCGAGCTCATTCATTACTTCGAAACAGCACTTTAAAATAACGGAGGTAAGTTCGAAATGAGGTAAAACCAAAGGTGTAGACTGGTTTTTCACTATATCGATCATGTCATCACCCTTAAATTATTTATTTTAGGGGCGACTGTAATTCTTTTCTCTCAAATTTACAAGCAAATTTTCACTTCAATGTCACACACAACCCGCCAGCCGAAGGTCTGCCCCCCCATCCTGCTTATCCTACCCATCCTGCCTATCCTGTTACGTTACCCCCGAGTCGCACACAACCCGCCAGCCGAAGGTCTCTATCTTGTGTAGTCACAAATCCCTGACATCAAATCCCTGTGGCAGCCCATGTTTGGTCAGCACAATTTGCCACAGCTGGATAGTGCGCGCACGGAATCCACCGGCGCACGATAGCAGGTAGTAGTCCCACATTCTTTTGAAGCGTTCCCCGTAGTGATCTTTGAGATCGGCCCAGTGGTCAATGAAATTTTTATGCCATGCCATGAGGGTTTTATCGTAGTGAACGCCAAAGTTATGCCAGTCTTCCATGACGAAACGTCCTTCAAGAGCTTTGCCGATTTGGGTGATGGAAGGGAGCATTCCATTGGGGAAAATGTATTTATTTATCCATGGATCTCCATGAGCATATGAGAGATTACCACCGATGGTATGCAAGAGAAATATTCCATTGTCTGCAAGACGTTTGGAGGCGACATCCATAAACTGTGAGTAATTCTTATATCCTACATGTTCAAACATCCCGACGGAGACAATTCGGTCAAAATGTTCGCACGGAAGGTCGCGGTAATCTTTAAGCATAAATTTAACAGGAAGGCCGCGGCAGTGCTCTTCGGCCAGTTGTTTCTGCGGCTGTGATATGGTCGTTCCAACAACTTCAACGCCGTAGTTCTGTGCGGCATATTTTGCAAGCGCGCCCCAACCGCTGCCGATATCAAGCAAGCGCATTCCGGGCTTCAGTCCCAGTTTGCGACAAATTAGCTCCATTTTATTCCGTTGAGCCTCATCCAAAGAAGCAGTGCCTTTCCAGTAGGCACAACTGTAGTTCATTGATTCACCCAGCATCGTTGCGTACAATGAATTCCCTAGGTTATAGTGTCTGTCGGCCACTTCCTGGGCTTTGTTTTTGGTTTGAAAATTGAGTAATCGATGGAGGGCAAGACAGAGCATATCACGCGGTGATTTTTTCAGTTGTTTTTCGACATCGCTTCTTAACAGTCGACAAAAGAATTCATCCATGGCGGGGCAATCCCACCATCCATCCATGTAGGATTCCCCCAGTCCAAGATTTTGACTTTGCAGGACACGTTGATAGAATCTATCATCATGAATCTGAATGTCCCACGGGTTTAATCCATTCACTGTAATTCCTGCACGACTAAACAAACGATCAATAATTTTTTTCATTCTTCATCTCCCTTTCTTCATCTCCCATTTGAAAAACAAACCCCATTCAGGTAGAATCTAATTATATGAAGCTATTTAATCCACAAAGTCCTATAGAACCGCCTTCTGATCCACAGCCACCCATTGAAATGCTGTCGTTTCAACCCCTTCCGGGATTCAGCTCCCCTCATGCTCAAACAGTCCTGGCGTATCTCACTCCCGCAGGATCTCCGCCACCATCCATCTCTCATACCATTCCCTTAAGTGACGGGTGTTCCCTCTGCTGTGAAGTTTCGACGCCACCTCAATGGGTGGAAACAAATAAATCGGTCATCCTGGTTCACGGCCTTGGCGGCTCGCACGAATCTAGTTATATGATAAGAATGAGCCGTAAACTATACAAAGAGGGCATCAGGGCTGTACGCGTCAACATGCGGTGCAGTGGATCAGGCGGTGGTCCTGTCAACATTCCGTATCATGGCGGACTAAGCAACGATATCCTTGCTGTGGTCCATTACTTGAAAAAACAAACACCCCACTCCCCTCTTTTTCTGGTTGGATTCTCCCTTGGCGGCAATATAGTCCTGAAGCTTGCCGCAGAACTTGGACCTGCGGGCCCTGAGCTCATTCAAACTGTCATTGCAATCTGCCCACCGGTTGATCTTGCTGAGACTGCGGCGATCATGTCGCAACCCAGTAATCGACTATACAATCGGTACTACATGCATCAACTTGAAGCTATCACAAATACTGGAAAATCGGCACGCTCATTTTCAACAATATATGAATTTGACTCGTTGGTCACAGTGCCGAACTGGGGATTTTCCACTCCTGAAGAATATTATAGACAAAGCAGTAGTCGTTATATGCTCTCGATGATCCAGGTACCGTGCCATATTCTTTTGTCGATTGACGATCCGTTCATCAATCATCTCTCGTGTCTTAATGTGCCGCGTTCTTCTTCTGTTAACATTTGGCTATCGGAACATGGAGGACACGTCGGATTTTTTGGTTGGGTCGATGAGGAGCACCGGTACTACTGGCTTGATAGCCTGCTGCTTAAGTGGTTGAAGACTGGGGTGTGATCGAAAAGGTCATCAAGACCATTTTTTTTGAGTTCCTGGAAATAATTAGCGGCACTGCAAATAAATGAAGTTACAATGACATCGACACCCACGAAAACTTATCACTCTGACACTCCTTTATGGGAGGAAAGTAAAACAATTCCCTTTGATGAAATGATTATCTCCTGGAATACCCTGAGGCCACAGCAAGGAAGCTTTGAAATTATGGTATCAGTCAATGTTGACGGATGGACGCCTTGGTATTCGTACGCCTCTTGGGGTTGTCACACTCAACAGGGGGGCAACGCCTCTCCGAAAGATGTTCCTTTGAAAATTCAGCAGGACATTATTTCAATTCTTAATGGAAATAAAGCATCGGGATTTCGCATTGAGATACGAGCCCTTGAAGGCGCCAATCTCGAGGACTTTTACTCAGTCCATGCATGTGTTTCCAGGATTGCAGAACTGCAAATGGAAAACACACCGTTACTGCGTTCGATCGATTTGAACGTCCCGCTTGTTTCGCAGATGGCACTCCCCCACCCACGATGTCGCGACATGTGTTCCCCGACGTCGACCTCAGCTGTTGTCAGCTATCTGACCAACAATTGGGTAGACCCCATTGTTTTTGCTGCGCGGGCGCGGGACGAAGCATTCGACATATTTGGTAATTGGGTGCTTAACACGGCGGAAGCCTCGGGCATCTTGGGACCAAATTGGTGCTGTAGTGTACAGAGGCTCCAGAAGTTTGACGAGATTTACCAGCAACTTGAGTTGGGTATTCCTGTTATTGTCAGCGTTAAGGGCCCCCTTTTGGGAAGTATTCTTCCCTATAACCAAGGTCATTTGATTGTTGTTAAAGGGTACAAGGCTGAGACGAACCAAGTTATCTGCATGGATCCTGCTTTTCCCTGTGACGAAGAGACAAATGTCTCGTATTATTTAACTGATTTTATGCACGCATGGTCCCGTCGTCAGGGGGTTGCCTATATGCTTGCAAATAAAGTTAATATGTGATATGCTCAAGAATTTATTAACTCCCTCTTAATTAAGGAGTCTACAATGCGATTACCTGTTCCATTCAATTGGGGACCTGTTACCTTTCTGGTCGTCTATCATCTGGCGCTTCTGATATCGTTACCTTTCTATTTTTACTACACACCTTTTCCTCTGGGGTTGACGATTACGGCAGCGGTGTTGCTGTACATCACGGGTTTAAGCATCACAGGTGGCTACCATCGTTATTACGCCCATCACAGTTACCGCACGAATAGTTTTGTTGAGGCCGTTCTGCTCTTCTTTGGGGCGATGACAGCACAGGGCAGTGCGTTACGCTGGTCGTTTGATCATCGACTTCACCACGCCCATGTTGACACGGATAATGACCCCTATTCCATTAAAAAGGGATTTTGGTATGCGCACTGTTTGTGGATTATGGAAAAACCACGGAAGATTGAGCCTAAATTGGTATCTGATTTGATGAAGAACAAGCTGGTGATGTTTCAACACAATTACTACAAGCCTTTGATGATAGGCACTAACGCCATTGTTGTTCTTTTATTTGGCTGGATATTCAGCGATTTCCTAGGCGCCCTGCTTCTTGTCTGGGGACTGCGGATGCTCGCTCTGCATCACTTTACGTGGTTTATTAATTCGTTAGCCCATATGTGGGGAGATAAACCTTTCTGCCAGGAGCTGTCCGCTGTGGATAACTATTTTCTCTCTATACTGACCTTTGGCGAGGGGTACCATAATTACCACCACACATTTGCCAATGACTACCGGAACGGTATCTGTTGGTTTCATTACGATCCTACGAAATGGTTGATCTGGACATTAAACAAGCTGGGACTTGCCGAGAATCTTAGGAGAGTGGATGCCATCACTATCCAAAAAAGAATCGTTATTGAGAGCAAAAGCGTTCTTTTGGAACAAATCAAGAAGACATGTACTGAGAAAAAGGACGAGCTTGAACAGCTGGTGCAAGAGATGTCTGACCAAATCGTTATCAAGATAGCGCAGTTTAGCAAACTTAGAGAAGAGTATCTGCACAATATGGGTGAGCAGCCGCGCGAAATGATTAAGGAGATGCGTCGAGAGTTAAAGCTTCTCAAAAAGAGCCTACGACGCGATTGGCGCGAGTGGATGACGTTGTCGAAGAACATCATGAAACTCGAAACGGCATAAGGCTTAAATTCGAGTTAAAATAAAAAAGCTTGACTACCTTTTATCATTTCGGATATAAGATTGCATTCTTAACATGAGGTGGCATGGCCAAGTGGTAAGGCAGAAGCCTGCAAAGCTTCCATCCCCAGTTCGAATCTGGGTGCCACCTTATTTCCCTGACTCAAATCGCGTTGTTGCCATTATGATAGTGGTAACAACGTTTTTTTTTATAGTTTATATGCTTTACATCGTAGCAACACCTATCGGTAACTTACAGGACATGACGTTTCGTGCGATTGAGACATTGAAACGCAGCGACTACATCCTTTGTGAGGACACGCGGCATAGCATCAACCTACTGAATTTCTACGATATCAAAAAACCGTTGGTCAGTTTTCACAAATTTAACGAATCGGAAAAACAAGCAGATATACTGCAGGACCTTCTCCAGGGCCGTATTCTCAGTCTGATCTCCGATGCCGGAACGCCTGGAATCTCCGATCCAGGCATGCAGCTCATCCACGCGTGTATTGAAGCTCAGATTCCAGTTACCCCTATCCCTGGCGCCTGTGCAGCTATCACAGCCCTCTGCAGCTCCGGACTGGATACAACGCGCTTTCAATTCAATGGATTCCTCCCACGTAAAGCGGGAGAACTCCGACGTTCCCTGCAGGAAATCCTAGCGTATACTGGCACTACAATCTGCTATGAGTCCCCTAACAGGCTCGTGGATGTGATCGAATGCCTGCAGGAACTTGCGCCAGAACGCCCTTTGGTTGTTGCCCGAGAGCTGACTAAAAAATTTGAAGAGGTTGTTAGAGGTGTCCCTGCAGAACTCCTTATGAAATGGAAAGACGCCACTATCAAGGGGGAGATCGTTCTGCTGATTTCCGGAAATACAACTGTTGCGCAAGTTGACTGGGAATCGCTTACCCCGCAAGAGCACGTGGAACTTCTTCAAAAAGAGTACGGAATATCCCGACAAGAGGCGATTGTCAATGCTGCCAAGCTGCGCGGCGTCAGCAAGCGTGATGTATACAACGCTGTCCACAGGACTGAGAATGAGTTTTGAGGAATGAAAATAGTCCCATGATCACGTGGATAAGGGGATTTTCGATCAACAAATATAATAACAGGATGGGCAGGATGGGGTAGGATAGGCAGGATACCTTCGGCTGGCGAGTTGTCTTTACCTCGAAAAGTGAACTATTGGAAGAAGTCGCACTCGTCTTCGGCAAACCGAAGACGAGTGCGACTTCTTC
>JBAWVE010000070.1:0-10403 GCA_037147435.1 Parachlamydiaceae bacterium | reverse complement strand
TTAGTTCAGGTGATCTTGGCCACCCAAAAGTGTTACCTTCATTTGAACCATGCCGAAAATCCTCTTAGTTTAGGTGATCTTGGCCATCCACAAGTGTTACCTTCATTTGAACCATGCTATTTTACACCTATCTCTTGCAAACAATTCTAATTTTTCCTACAAGTGGGGAATGCACAATAGTGCACATAACGTAATTCTCAGCCTCAAAGGAACGACGATGACAAGTTTGCAGGAAAAAAACACAATTCAGGAAGAATCTTCAGTGTTGGCGGACTCCGCAGGGGGCGGTAATGAGCAGAAGCGCCAGGCCTTTGAGGTGACGGAAAACGCCAGGAAGGAGTACCAACTTCCTTCTTTTGGTGCCGGCCTGTTTGTTGGCAACTGCGACTTCAGCCTTCTGACTCCATTCCCTAAACAAAGCGACGAAGACAGGAAAATCGGCGACCGGATCATCGACCCTTTCATCGAATTTTTAAAAGCCAATATGGATCCGGAACAGGTGGATCTGACGCGGGAGATTCCCAGGAAGGTAATTGATTACATGAAGGAAGCGGGGATTTTTGCCTTAAAAGTTCCCAAGGAGTATGGGGGACTTGGTCTCTCGCAAACAAATTACTGCCGCCTTGTCATGAAAGTGTCTTCATACTGCGGTTCGACTGCAGTATTGATATCAGCACACCAATCCATCGGCGTCCCTCAACCGCTGAAAATGTTCGGAACTGAGGCGCAAAAAAAGAAGTTTTTCCCCCGTTTTCGTCAGGGGTCTATTTCCGCTTTTGCCCTGACAGAACCTGATGTGGGGTCCGATCCCGCGCAGATGTCCTGCACGGCAACCATTTCTGAAGACGGCACCCATTATATTCTAAATGGCAAAAAATTATGGTGCACTAATGGCACAATTGCCGACATCATGGTGGTCATGGCTAAAACGCCCTCAAAAATGATTAAGGGGAAAGAGCGAAAACAGATCTCTGCTTTCATTGTTGAAACGAAAACCCCGGGCATCGAAGTCATTCACCGTTGCGAATTTATGGGGCTAGGTGCTATTTACAACGGCTTACTTAGTTTTAAAAATGTCAAGGTCCCTGCAGAAAATCTCCTGGGTGAGGAGGGGCGCGGACTGGCCCTGGCCCTTTCGACGATCAATGTGGGACGTCTCACTCTGCCTGCAGCCTCTGCCGGCGCCGCCAAAACCTGCCTTTCTATAGCACGCCGTTGGGGGGCTTCACGCGTCCAGTGGGGAATGCCCGTCGGACTGCACGAAGCCAGCCGCGATAAACTTGCTTATATGGCCTCAACGACCTTGGCAATGGAAGCCATTACGTGGTTATGCTGTTCTTGGGCTGATGAAGAAAAAGTTGATATTCGCATCGAAGCAGCTATGGCAAAGCTGTTTTGCACTGAATCGCTGTGGACAATCGTCGATATGACTCTGCAACTCCGCGGAGGACGCGGATACGAAAAAGGGCGTTCTCTGGAGGCTCGTGGGGAGGTTCCTTATCCTGTAGAACGCATTATGCGTGATTGTCGTGTTAACACTATTCTGGAGGGGTCTTCGGAGATCATGAAACTGTTCCTTGGGCGGGAAGCGATGGACTCGCACCTCAAGCGAGCAGCGGATCTGCTTAATCCAAATACATCTATTCTGAAAAAGCTTAAAGTCATGTTTGAAGCCGGAGGGTTTTATGCTCTTTGGTATCCTAAGCAACTCATTGCTGGATGTTCGGCCTCTTCTTATAAAGAAGCCGGACCGCTTGCCAAACACTTCCAGTTTATTGAAAAACAGTCACATCACATTGCCAGAGAAATTTTCAAGGCGATGGTAAAATATAGGCAGCATCTGGAGCGTAAACAGATGCTCCTTGGGCGCTTAATGGATATTGGCACTGACCTTTTTGCGATGGCAGCCACCTGTTCCTACGCCTTGTCTTTGAAAGATCAGCCAGGCATAGGGGAATCACCGATCGCCTTGGCCGATTACTTCTGCCAGATTGCTGAGAGGCGCATCCGAGATAATTTCAAGGCTATCTCTCATAATGACGACCGTGCCGCCAATGCGATAGCTAAAGAAGTGATCGCTAAGTCGTATCGCTGGCTGGAAGACGGCATTGTGTGGATGGGGCCAGACGAATAACTTGCAGTTGTCTTTAAAATAAGTTATGATGCGATTGTTTTGAAGTTCAGCCCCCCCATTACAAGTTAATGGCGGGGCTGAATGGTATGCTTTATGGAGCTCTCTAGTGACAACTAACAGCGTGATAAATTTTACTGAAGATCGAAAGGGTGATGTCATAGTCTTCCGTATCAAAGGCAGGCTTGATGCTCTTTCTTCCCCTTCGGTTGAAAAAAAGATATTCGAATCCATTAATGACGGCCATGAGAAGATTTTAATCGACCTGGCTAACGTGTCTTACCTCAGCAGCGCCGGAATGAGGATGTTTCTTTCCACGACAAAAAAACTGCGCTCTCTTTCAGGAAGGTTGTTAGTGTGTGGAACGACAACAAGTGTTCTTGACGTCTTCAAAATGTCCGGATTCGATCATGTTTTGGAATTATTTGCCACTGAAGAAGAGGCCCTTAGGAATGTATCGTGACAAGTAGTGAAACAGCAGTTCAAAAGCAAGAGATAGAACGCATCGTCCTCGGTTTTACCATCGAGGCACAAAAGCAGCTCGCTTCCAATTTGCAAAAACCAAAAAAGCGAGTGATTATTATCTCGGGGCCCACCGCAAGCGGTAAAAGCGACTTGGCAATGTCTCTCGCAGAGCTCTATCGTGGTGAAATCATCGCTGCTGACTCAATGCAAGTCTACCGGGGAATGAATATTGGCACTGCCAAACCTTCTCAAGAGGATAGAGCCCTTGTCCCTCACCATTTGATCGATATCCGCGATATCACAGATACTTTTAATGTCGTCGATTTCTACTATGAGGCCCGTCACTGCTGCCACTTAACACACAGTAGGGGCAACGTTCCATTGATTGTTGGGGGCTCCGGATTTTATCTCCATTCCCTTCTCTATGGCCCTCCAAGCGGACCTCCTTCTGTACCGGAACTTAGAAAATCCCTTGAGGAAGAGTGCGAACGCCTCGGCTGTGAGGCGCTATACGAAAGATTGCGGCAACTGGATCCCCAATATGCTAACACACTCACGAAAAATGATAAGCAAAAAATTGTACGTGGATTGGAAATCGTCGCCTTGACAGGAAAAAAAGTAAGCAAGCTTTCATGGAAAGGACGCCGCCGGCCGCAAAACTATGATTTTCGTTGCTGGTTTGTCCATCGTCCGCGTGAGAGCTTGTATCAACGTATCGAAAAGCGTTGCGATGAGATGCTTGCTGAGGGTTTTTTGGATGAAGTGGCCAGGCTGGATCAGTTGGGATTACGGACCAATACATCGGCGGCACAGGCAATCGGTTATAGGCAAGCGTTGGAGTATCTTGATTCCACCAAGACTACTACAGATTACAAACACTTCGTTGACACTTTCAAGCAAGCTTCAAGAAACTACGCAAAACGGCAATTCACCTGGTTTCGACGCGAGCCACTCTTCCGTTGGCTCGATCTTGATATGCACGACCCGGAGGTTGCCCTTGAGATGATCCGTCAGGATTACGAATCCGGAACCTGATTAAGCATGAGCTCTTTTTGCCGTGAGGCGGGAGACACCATAGATGCTTAGGAGGCTCAGGAAGAATCCGGGAATCATTGCTGGAATCGTCAATGAGATGACATAAGGATTCACACTTCCCCAAATACCAGAAACAAGACCGCCGACCAAAACTCCCGCAATCGCTCCATAATTATTTGTTTTTTTAGAGTATAGTGCCATTAGCACAAGCGGACCGAAAGAGCTGCCCAGTCCGGACCAGGCATAGAGGACAGCTTCCTGGATCGTTGTATTTCTATTCAGAGCAAAATACAGTGAGAGAAGTGAAACAAACACAACACCGATGCGTGATACTCGAAGCAATTCCTGGGGTGTGGCATGACGGCGGAACATCTTTTTGTACAGGTCTTCGCTGATTACTGATGCACTGACCAGGATTTGGGAGTCCATGGTGGAGACACTTGCTGCAAGGATGCTGCATAATATAAAGCCCGCAGCTAACGGGTGAAATAGCACCTTAACCATCTCGACAAACACATCTTCTGGTCTCTGCAGGGTCGTGCCAAAAAAGCCAATCCCCACTAACCCAACGCATGCCGCCGCGGTTAATGCCAGAAGCATCCACGTCATCCCGACGTACTTAGATTTATTCATGTTATCCGCTTTATTGATCCCCATAAACTTCGTGACGATATGGGGTTGACCAAAATAGCCTAATCCCCACTCAAGGGCGAGGAAAAGGATTCCCAATAGAGTTAGCGCAGAGAAATCAGGGATGAGCGCCAGCGACATCCCGCGAGCTTCCGCAGCGGAGATAATTGTGGACACGCCATTCTCCAATTGGAAGAATGCTGTGATCGGAACGAAAATGATCATTCCAAGCAAAAACAACCCCTGAAATAAATCTGTCCAGGCAATCGTCACAAAGCCGCCCATGAATACATAAATCAAAATTACAAGAGTGGATACGCTGAGTCCAATAGTAAAATCTATGCCAAATAGCGATTCGAAAATTCTGCCCATTGCAATCAGTCCTGCAGCGACATAGCAGGTCAGGAAAAAAATCGCTGTGGCAGCGGTAATCAACCTCAGGATATTTGTGTTGTCATTGAATCGTTTTTCGAAAAAAGTTGAGAGGGTATAGCTGTCGTATGTTTCTGTCGAGGTGCGTAGTTTTTTTGCGACGAATTGCCAGTTCAAAAACATCCCAAGCAACAGCCCGACAGCAATCCACGATTGTGAGAGTCCGCCGATGAAAATCGCAGCCGGGAATGCCATGAACAGCCACGAACTCATATCGCTGGCATGTGCCGAGAGGGCCGTAATCCAAAAGTTAAGCGAGCGGTTCCCGACAATGAAATCTGCGGAAGAGGTTTGTTTTCGGTGGGAAATCACGCCGATAGTGAGTAGAACGCAACAATAGACAACAAAAGGGATGAGGTACAACATGTTTAATCACTTTGGGAAGTTTGTTTTTCGGCAACCTTATAACAGGTCGCATATTGTAGGGGGATTATGAAAGCTTGTTCGCCGATTGTCAAGAAAAAGAAAAGAATTAGGTAGACCTGAAAAGAAGAATAGTAGATAATGGGGTTACATGCATCACCTTATGAGGTTATAAGATCTGTTCATAAGCGCTCATAGGCGTTAATTATTTTGCTAATCCTCGGGAATAGCACGATGACTCTTTTTGAAGGGGCGTCGGTTGTGGCTTACTTGTAAGGCCTGTTTGGATTTAATGTCCGGTTTTCTCAGTTTTTGTCTGATCGAAACTTTCTTTATCTCCCTTGATCACTTGCCAGCCTTGGAAATAGCCTCACGAGAAGCTATTTGCTTTTTCCGAATTTAACATTATTAAGCCAACGGGGCTTGAACAGGCTAGTTTCATAGTAGTATGTATGTAAAAACATTTTATCCAACTTGGAGATTGATATGAAGAAGAAACTGTTCGTCGGCAACCTGTCATGGAAAGCTACCGAAGATTCCCTAAAACCTGTTTTTGAAGCTTTCGGCAAAGTTGTGTCGATCAAGATCATCACAGACCATACCGGCAGATCAAAAGGCTTTGGCTTTGTTGAGATGGATACTGATCAAGATGCACTCAATGCAATTCAAGGTCTCAACGAAAAAGTTCACCTAGACCGCAACATGCGCGTCAGCTTAGCTCAAGAACGCACAGAACGTCCTGCCGGAGAGCGCAGAGAGTTCCGTAGCGGCAGCGGTGGCGGCGGCGGCGGTGGTGCTGGTAAAGGCGGCGGCAGCGGTGGATACCGTTCACGTGACAACGGCGGCTGGTAACAACTGCTCGTTTCTTATGCTGAATGCATAGGTACAAAACGGCGACAAGCAATTGTCGCCGTTTTTTTTTGTTCCAAGATAACCTGCGGCTTGCGAGTGAAGTGTAGCCAGAGAAATAACGGAACAGGATAGGCAGGATGGGTAGGATACGCAGGATGGGGGAGCAGTCTTCGGCCGGCAAGTTGTCGACGCACAATATGCCGGCCGAAGGCTGCTCCCCCATCCTGCGTATCCTACACATCCTGCCTATCCTGTTCCGTTATTTCTCTGGCTACACTTCACTCGCCAGCCGAAGGCTATCTCGT
This sequence comes from Parachlamydiaceae bacterium, assembly GCA_037147435.1. Classification (GTDB taxonomy): domain Bacteria; phylum Chlamydiota; class Chlamydiia; order Chlamydiales; family Parachlamydiaceae; genus JBAWVE01. Next base: position 4,190 of record JBAWVE010000070.1, on the reverse strand, counting down.
ATCACTTCAGGATTTGTTTTAGCAGAGAAGAGGCCCCTTTTGTAACCTCATCCAGAGTGGATCGTTTTTTCTTGTCGGAGCTGTGGTTTTCGGTAGGGGCTTTTTCTTTCATGAGAGCAGCCCACGGGAGGGGATTAGTTGTTGGTGGGGGAGGTGTGCCTTCGGTGAGTCCACCGCTGGCGATATCCAGGACAGTTCCAATTACTGTGCCTTGAGGTCCTCCATGACTTTGAGCAACTAAGGCGCTGAGGCGAGTAGCAGCCTTTGTTTTGTCGATGGAAGGGTTATCCAGTTTTCCGCGAAAAGGGATTTGTAGGAAAGTATTGGATGGAAGGTTGGAGAATCCGAAAGCCTTATCGATGGCAGCGGCGGAGAGGCCGATGATCATATTAACGCGTTCTCGATTGAAGTCGACATTTCCCCAAGCGGCGATGGGGTAATTTTCGCTGATGAGCATGTCAACGCGTTCGAGTTTAAGCATCCCCTGATTTAGGGAAAAGTACGCCGGTGTCAGCCACACGTTAAACTGGTCATTGCTTGAGGATGAGAGCAAGCTTAGGACCTTGGCTAGCGGTGAGGAGCCAGAAAAGCGGACTTTCCCCATTTCGAGAGTGGCTTTTCCCAAAGATACAGTTTTTTCTGAGGGGTCATTGATGGGGACTGAGAATCCCTGCTTTTCGATTGTTAATTTGATAGGGTGGTCTGAAGAGAGCACGCCGCTGACGACGGGGATGAATTCGTTCAATACATGGGTGCTGAGTTGTGGTGTCACTGCGACTTCGACAGTCATGTTCTGGTTGAGTTGAAGATACCCATTATTGAGGGAAGCATCTAGGGTTAGATTTCCATTTTTTCCTTGCAGAGTAAGATACAAAGGCCCATTCATGCGTTGTAGGTTCGCCCGGATTTTTGCATTGAGGGATGGACCGATTAGAGCTTCGAGCTTAGATTTTGTTTTAGAAGGTACGCAGGCGAATTCGCACATCATTGAAATCGGCATCGATTCTATTGAGGCATCAAAATTGAGTGAGAGCCCCTGCGTATTGACCGATCCATCGGCAGTAAATCCATTATTTAGGGCTCCGGTCATACTCAAAGCCATCGGAGTTCCTTTTGGATCGCCGCCGTTTGCTGAGAGGTTAAAATTGACATGGTTTGAGATGTTCTGGCTGGAAATATGCCCTTTGATGGGACTTAGAGACATTTTATTTTGTGTTTTCATATCGATGCCATCCAGCCGATCTAGAAAAAGATCCCCTTCAATCGCTGATAGAAGCGCTGATTCACGTGATGGAATACTAAGTGATTCCAACTTCAGTGTCGCATGGGCTGGCGAAGCAAGAACAAAGTCGCCTGTGCTATAGCCCTGAATTTTTTCCCGTATAGCCGCATAGCCCTGGGGAGTTAACTTTAAGTGGAATTCCGCAGGGTGACCATCTTTTAGTCTGATGACATCGCCAAGTAGTAGAATGGCAGAACCAGAGAGGTTGTCGCTGGTGATATTGAGTTTGATTGTCCCGTCGGATTTAGGATCGAACGATCCTTTTGCAGCTAGATCAATGTTGAGAGCGTCGCCGATAATAGCGACCAAGTCTGTGCCTCCTGAAAGGCTGCTGACAAGCTGTGTTGGAAGGTTACTAGCCGTTGTTGTCAGCAGTACAACGGCTTCGCTAAAATTTGCCCGCCCTTCCTTGATCCAGTGGTTGATGGCAAGGGCGCCGCGCAGTTTGCCGGCCCCTTCATTTTCACCAAGACGAGTGATTCCTGAGAAATCCAGGGCTATATTTTCTGTGGCGCCATCAACGCTCCAGTAAGCAGATAATTTATCCAGAACAGCTTGTGGAATGTCTTTCTTTCCGCGGCGTGCCACTTCAAGGTCGTCTATTTTCAGTGTTCCCGTAAGGCGGAGAAATTGTAGTTCATTAGCACTTAATGGAATCAGAGAAGAATCTATCGTCAGGCGCAAGGGGGTCCCCTGAGTGATGATATAGTTTTCCGCACTAATGCCAAGAGTGCGCAGACTAGCCGGTGTTAATGTATAGCTGGCGTAAGCTGGGGAGTTCAAAACAATTCGATTCCCGTCTCGAATTTCGCCTGACATTTCGATCCTTCCAAGATCAGTGACAAGGTTAACATTAAAAACATTGATTGTGGGTTTTCCATCCAGGGTGATGCCGAAAGAGGCATCAGCGTTCACAACCCCTTTCTTGCCGATGAGGTCGTAGAGCCTGCCAGCGCCTTCTGGAAGCACAGTCGCCGTTGCAGATAATTCAGGACGGGAGTGGCGGGAGGTTGTAAGACGAACGAGGAACTCGCTTAACTGAGCGGTATCAATAGACGGAATAGAGATCAGGTGGATGGGTGAGAGGACTAACTCGGCATTCAGGTCCACTTTGTACATGGATGTCATCGGAGCCGCCACAAAATTCTTGATTGAAGCGGCCGGGATGGAAAACGATTTGACCACCAGCTGTGCTGTGACCGGATTTTGTACACGCGGCTGGATACTTTGTAAAGCCATATTGACCGCTGAGGGAGGAAGTTTCAGGACCATCACAGCGGGTTGTTGTAATGAGACTTCTTTGTCAATCCATAAGGTAAATTTGGGGAGTTCCAATCGTTCCGACTTAAATTGAACAGAAGCAATGGGAACTCCGCTTTCTTCCTGAAGAGAGAATAGCAGGTCGCCCTTTGTTCCGATCCATTCCGATAAGACACCATTCATTTCCAGATGTTGATCCAATAAAGACAGGGGAATGCCTGTAATTTCTCCATCGATCGTAATCCCTTTTAGCGAGCTTGTTGTCAAGTCTTTCCAAATCAGCATTTTCTCTGCAACGATGCCAAGGTTGACGCGCACTGGCTGCTGGTTGCTGACCCCCTGTCCTGTGAGTTTTATTACTGCAGTCGGCGAGTTAGCTTCTGCCGCAATCGTCCCGCTAATCTGCTTCAATGTGAAATTTGTGACTCCAGTATCGTTAGTAAAATTAGCCTCGTCGATTTCTATGATCGAGTTTAAAGCAATAGTATCGATGGATGGCGATTGCACAGGTATTGAAAACTTATCGATCGCCAGGTGTGCTGTTGTGGGTGCAGCTAAATGCCAGCGGACTACTAGGTTTGCTGCTTCACAGAGATCATCAACAAGCTGCGGGGTCAGTTGTAGTGCCAGTACGGCAGGTTTTGACAACGATATTTGCTCTGCAACCGAGACGTCGGCATTAATCGATAGAGTGGGCGACAGCACATCTAACGATAGCAAAAGCCCCTCAGGGATTGTTTTTTGATTGATGCTCAGATTCAGCTGCTTGCCTAAAAGCGATGTCACAATACCAGCAAGTTTGGGATTTTTTAACGCAGCTATCTGGTCCAGAATTTCCACGGGGAAATTGGATGCATCCACGTGGATTTTCAAGTCGACATCTGGATTTGCATGCAGTATTTTAGCAAAATCTTTATCCAGATGCAGGAGTTCATTCAATGTTTGTCCACGTAACTCGGCATCCACATGGAATTTCCCATTAAGTTCCCCCTGTTCTGTTTCTCCGGTCACTTTGACTGTGACGAGCGATGAACGGTCAGAAAGATCTAATGCCCCATGGACATTTTTAACGATGACAATAACAGGGGAGGGACCGGTTAATTTTTCCGGAGCGCAGCAGTGGCTATTCAGGGCGCGCATTAGGTTGGTGTTGCCCCTGTCGTCTGAGATTAACCGAGCATTAAATCCTTCAAAAGAAATAGTTCCAGAAGTTGAGAGGTTCCATAAGGCATCGAAGAAGGATGCATCGGCTGTTAGAGACTCCAGGGAGAGAATTGTTGCTCCGTCTGGATCCGCCAGTTCCGCACCTTTAACCACTTGAGGACCCAGCCAGCCGATCGCAATCTCTCTGATGGCGACTTTTCCCGGTATCCGTTGATTGATCATTGCGACAAGCCGTTCTTGACCCCAGGAGGATGAGAGGACAGTAGGAAGTGCTGCGATGAAAAGGAGGACGACAATGCATAAAGCCAATAAAAAAATAGAGACAATTTTCCCCATGACAACCTCTTGAAGTTTGGACGCTATGACATGATCCTACATCACTCCAAAATAAAAGAACAACGAAAGAGAGGCAATGAGCAGTAGATCCCGTAAATAAAAATATATTGAACGCGAAGATCGCGAAGTAAGCGAAGGCAACGCGAAG
>JBAWVE010000069.1:0-10435 GCA_037147435.1 Parachlamydiaceae bacterium | reverse complement strand
ACGCTGGAGTTTGCCTCTCTCTGAAACTTGAACTCAAAAAATGTACAAAGTCGAGCTTACAGAAAAATCTTCGCGTTTTTCTTCGCTTGCTTCGCGTCCTTCGCGTTCAAAAATCAAGTAACTTAATATTCACAAAAAGAGGCTGTTAAAGAGTAATGAAACGTGGATGTTTTTGTGTGTACCCCATGTTTCATTAGTGGAAAAAAAATGCACCTTAGAAAGTGTTTTGTTGTTTTTGACGGTGAGGTTTTCAGGTGGACGTTGATAATGAGCTACCCAAAATAACCCCGTTTTGAACCATACCTGTTTTTTGCTCTATTTTGAACCATGGCACTTCTTTAGCGAATTTTCCAGGTAAACAGAACTCACTCCGTTTCGTTACTACATTTTTTCTACAGTATGGAGGCCAAGAATCTCCAGTCCTTGCTTCATGATGCGGGCAGATGCTTCGCACAGAAGAAGCCGTGAACTTTGTTGCGGAGATCCCTCAACCCGGCAGTCGCGAAAGAACGCATTAAATTTCTCTGCGAGAACATAGAGGTAATCCGTCAAACGATTGGGAAGCAACTCTTCAGCCACCTGGTTTAAGGTCTCTCCAAACTGGGCAAGATGCATTCCCAAAGCAATTTCAGAGGGATGCTCCAGAACAATCGGCACTCCAGAAGCCAGGATATCAGCGCTATCCTTGACCTTACGCTTAATTCCCGCCACGCGGACATAGGCGTACATCAAAAAGGCTGCCGTATTTCCCTCAAAGCGCAGCATCCGCTCATAGCTAAAGACATAATCGCCCACGCGGTGACATGATAGGTCGGCATACTTAATCGCACCGATTCCCAATGCCTTTGCCAACGATTTTCTTTCGTCTTCGGATGTTTCAGGTGATCTCTCAATAAGGATTGCATTGGCCTGCTCGATCGCCGTATAGAGCAAATCGGCAAGGCGTTCGGTGTCGCCGGAGCGCGTACGGAATTTCTTACCGTCATTCCCCAAAACTAGGCCAAACGGCACATGATCAACACGCACTTTTTTGGGGTCTAAATACCCCGCCTTTTCCGCAGCGGCAAAAACCATGCGGAAATGCTGATTCTGTCCGGCATCAGTGACATAGATAAGGCGATCCCCTTTTTCCACATCAATGCGCTGCCGTATGGCTGCCATATCCGTGGTGTCATAATTGTATCCGCCATCACTCTTCTGTACCATCAGTGGGAGACTATTCCCCTCGCGGTTTTGGAATCCTTCGAGGAAAATACACTTGGCTCCATCGGACACGGTGACAAGTCCTTTTGCCTCCAAATCGGCAACAGTCCCTGCCAGCATCGGATTGTAAAACGACTCACCACGCTCTATAATTTTGATATCGAGCAAATCATAGATTTCCTGATACGCTTTTCGCGAAATATCACAAATAATTGTCCACGCTTTTAAGGCTGTGGGATCCCCCCCTTGCAAGGAAACGACCTCCATTTGAGAAGATTTACGGAAATCTGGATCGGCATCAAATTTCTGTTTCGCCGCTTTATACCACGCGACAAGATGTGTCAGATCTGTTGTCTCATTTCCTGTCAGGACGTGCGGTGCCTGTTCTTTCATAAAAGCAATCAGCATGCCGAATGCCGTGCCCCAGTCGCCTATATGGTTTAGGCGCAGCACATCATGACCTAGGAACTCAAAAAGACGCGCCAGGCAGTCGCCGATAATTGTCGAACGCAGATGGCCGACATGCATCTCTTTGGCTGTATTTGGAGAAGAGAAATCGATGATGATGCGTTGCTTTTTTTCTGGCAGGTCAATCGCCAGCCGTGCGCTGCGAGCCATCGAAGTGACAAAATGGGAAAGGAATTGTGGATCGATTGTGATATTGATGAAACCGGGCCCTGCGATTTCCAAATGAGCGATCATCTGATTTCCATGACCATCATTTTTGTCCAATGATGTCACCAACTGTTGGGCAATATCCCTTGGTTTAGCGCCAACGAGCTTTGCCAGTTTCATTGCGGAGTTGCATTGGTAATGGCCAAATTTATCCTGAGTGCTTTGAACAACCTCTACAGTGGTGTCCTGTCCTTGGGTCGTCGGGTATGCTTTAACAATAGCATCGGCAAATTTCTTTTGTAGTGTCTCAAAAATAGTTTTCATGTGATTGGGGGTATGATGATTTTAAAAAATGATTTTTGTTTTACGTTTACCTATTCCATACCGAAGATTATGTTCGGCAATATGATCGGCCACGACGTTTGTCGGAAGCTTTCCTGCTTCCGATTTATGGAAAATACCGATCAGGATATCATAGAGATGGTTAACCTTATCCCTGGCAACCCTGGGGTTATATCCCCCATCTTCAAATTCGGCTGCGGCATTGATAATGCCGCCGGAATTTATAATGTAATCCGGGGCATATAAAATACCCAACTCCATCAATTGCTGTCCCTGCTCATGGCTCAACAACTGATTATTCGCCGACCCTGCAATGGCTTTACAGCGGAGCAACGGAATAGTCGTCGGATTGATCGTTCCTCCAAGGGCACAAGGAGCCAGGATGTCGCATTCAACGCTATTGAAATGATCAACATCAATCCGTTGAGCGCCATAATCATGCATATGTTGATGCACAAGCTTTTCATCGATGTCAGAGACGATTAATTCCGCACCTTCCCAAAAGAGAATATTAGCCAGCTTGCTCCCTACGTTACCAAGTCCCTGAATAGCAACTTTCTTCCCTTTCAACGATTTGGTATGCCATAATTTTTTCGTTACGGCCTGGATACCGCGATAAATCCCCCGTGCGGTAAAACGGCTTGGATCCCCGCTGCTTCTGTCTGTTGAAAGGGCTGCTACATACGGTGTTTTCTCACGAATCAACATCATGTCAGCAATCGTTGTGCCAACGTCCTCCGCTGTGATGTAGCTGCCTTTCAGATGGTCGATAACTTCTGCAAAAGCATGCAACAGCTCGGGTGTCTTGGCTGATTTCGGATCGGCGATAATGACGCTTTTCCCTCCGCCTAATCCATCCTCAGCAACAGATGACTTATAAGTCATTGCCTTGGCCAGGCGCAAGGCATCCTCCAGCGCAGCTTCTCGGGTAGCGTAGGGATAAATGCGAGCTCCACCCAAGGCAGGCCCTAAAACAGTACTGTGGATTGCAATGAAACAGTGAAGGCCGCGCGTTGGATCCTCCCCTTCAATGACTTTCTCATATCCCGGAATATCAAGTTCTTTGATACGCAACATGTTAATCTCCCAATCTTCTTACGAAGTAGTGTCGAGTAAAGGACGCTCTTGTCGACTGTAATACATCATACAGGCGGAAGCTGAAAGGCATAGGGCTGCACCGAAAAGCATGACACCCGATGCGTGCAACATATAAGCTAACACACTTCCAACAATTGGGACAACACAACCGCGCAAACCGACCGTCAACACATTAATACTACTGTAAACGGAGCTGTCTTCTTCTCCTGCAAAAATCGGGCCGGAAAGATGCCAACTCATTTCACTACCCGCTTGCATGACTCCATACAACACATACCCTGCATAGAGCCAGAAAAGTCCACTTTGGGCGCCAAGAAGGCACAAGGGAAACACAAACGCCAGCACTGTGACAACACTGTTGAAACGATAGATATCCATCTTACTCATCACTGCTGCCCAAGATGGCGAGGCTAAAGCAAACCCAATTCCCTTACATACGGTCAAGCCAACAGCCAACTCTGTATAACTTAAATTCAGTCCATCCATAAAAAATACAGGGAGCACTGGTTGCATAATGATCAAACCCGATCCCCCAAGCATAAATCCAAGTTGAAAACGCGCGTAGTCGCGACGTCGGCGAATCAATTCCCACGCACTTTTCCACGGTTTGATAATCTGCTGTGCCAAAGAAATCACGGGAGTTGCCTCAACCCCAAGGTCATTCCCCACCTGAGTTTTCTTGACATCGATTGGAATACGAGATTTAAAAAATATAGCCCCAAGAGAAATCAGGGCAGTCACAGGGAAAATCCATCTCCATGACTGAAAATAAGCATCCATGACCCATCCCAAAGCAAACGCGATCACTGCAGCGCCGATATAACCAACAGAATATCCATAAGCAAAAATTTGCTCACGTGAAATATTGGGAACATTAAGTTTTAGCACTTCCATCCACGCAGGCATCGTCCCCCTTGACAACATCATATAAAAACCGAAGGAAGCAATAATAAACCAGGGGTTATCCACAAGAGGAAAGAAGAAAAAAGGGATGTGTCCCAAAACGCGCGCCCAGATAAGATTGGACAAAAGGCGATCCGATCGCTTTTCTATGAAGGAACTCCAATAGGGCGCGAACAAAGAAACAGCAGGTTTTAAAATAATTATGATCGTTATTTGAAGAGGTGTAGCATGCAAATCCTTAAAAAGGATGAATGGCAGCATGTTGAAAATTGCCCAGAATGGAGTATTGAGAATACTGGTCCATATAAAGGCGGTGCGGGTTTTTTGCCAAGCAACATCATTAGCGGGTGTTTGACTTTGACTCATCACTCCCCTTTTTTGGGCTCATAAAATCGAGGAAAAATCGTGCCCGAGCCCGGTTAAATTTAACTGGTCACGCCCATGTTTAGAACTTTATGGGTATCTAGACTTATTTGTCAGCCTACTAGCTCTTCAGTCAAACTATACCAGAAACTCAAGATTAATTATATGGCAATTTCGGCTATAATCACCTGCACGTGGAGGATTTTCGGTTAAAAAATAACATAACAAGATAGGCAGGATGGGTAGGATAAGCAAGATACCTTCGGCTAACGAGTTGTCTTTACCTCGGAAAGTGAAATATTGTGAGAAGTTGTATCATCTTTGGCAAGCCAAAGATGATACAACTTCTCACAATATTTTATTTCTAAGGCAAAGTTCCACTGGGTGACCGAAGGTATCCTGCTTATCCTACCCATCCTGCCTATCTTGTTATGTTATTTCTTGACCGAAAATCCTCCACGTGCAGGTAATCAAGGCCTAAAAACAACTCCGCGTTGCCTTCGCGATCTTCGCGTTCAAATATTCGGAGAAGCGATGAGAAGGGAGGTCCTTCCCATCGCCAGAACGCAATTAGTGAGACATCGCGTACAAGATAGCTAGCATTAGCAACGCGACGATGTTTGTAATTTTAATCATCGGGTTGATTGCAGGACCTGCGGTATCTTTGTATGGATCACCCACAGTATCTCCGGTCACCGCTGCATGGTGTGCATGGGAACCTTTTCCACCATGATGTCCTTCTTCGATCAGCTTCTTCGCATTATCCCAGGCTCCGCCGCCGGATGTCATTGACAAACCGACAAATAACCCAGTGATCACAACGCCCAAGAGCATCGATCCAACGGCTACAAAAGCATCCGTCTGGGTGGCAAAAGCATTGACCAAGAAGTAAAGAACAATCGGAGCTCCAACGGGCAGCAAGGAAGGAAGAATCATTTCTTTGATTGCCGACTTAGTCAACAAATCAACAGCACGGCCATATTCTGGACGTGCAGTCCCAGCCATGATCCCTGGGATTTCCTTGAACTGACGACGCACTTCAACGACGACAGAGCCGGCAGCGCGGCCGACAGCCATCATGCACATCGCGCCAAAGAGGTAAGGGAGCAGACCGCCAATAAACAACCCTACGACAACGTAAGCATTGTCCAGCACAAAAGAGGCGTGACTCATGCCAAAGTAGTGGTTAAGGTCTTCAATGAAGGCTGCAAATAAAACCAAGGAGGCAAAACCGGCAGAACCGATGGCGTACCCCTTAGTCACAGCTTTCGTTGTGTTGCCGACGGCATCAAGAGCATCTGTTGTCTTACGGACATCAGCTGGTAGATTGGACATTTCAGCAATCCCGCCAGCATTGTCTGTTACAGGACCATAAGCATCCAGAGCGACGACCATGCCTGCCAGCGCCAACATGCTTGTTGCTGCAACTGCAATGCCAAACAGGTTAGCATTTGTGTAAGCGACCAGAATACCAACGCAAATGACAATGACTGGCATTGCAGTGGCTTCCATCGATACGGCTAATCCCTGAATGATGTTTGTCCCGTGTCCTGTTGTTGAAGCAAATGCGATGCTCTTTACCGGACGATGTCTTGTCAAAGTATAGTACTCTGTAATCCACATCAAAAGGCCGGTCACAACAAGGCCGGTGAAGGCACACCACAGAAGATTGAGTCCTGTGAATGAAACACCATTAACAACGAAGTGTTGATCAAATCCAAGCACAGACTTGGTCACAAAAATAATGGCAATGGCTGACAGTACGGCAGTTGCAAGAAAGCCCTTATACAGAGCATTCATAATATTTTGTCCGCTAAGGCGAACAAAAAATGTTCCAATGATAGAAGCAATAATACAGACAGCACCGATCATCAATGGATAGAGGATCATAGAGGCTAGTGTGGCGCCAGTAAAATAAATCCCCGCCATCAACATGGTTCCAACAATCGTCACAACATATGTCTCAAATAAGTCTGCTGCCATCCCGGCACAGTCACCAACGTTATCGCCAACATTGTCTGCGATCACAGCTGGATTGCGTGGATCATCTTCAGGAATTCCTGCTTCAATCTTGCCAACAAGGTCAGCACCGACATCAGCCCCTTTAGTGAAGATCCCCCCGCCAAGACGGGCAAAAATGGAAATCAATGAAGCGCCAAAACCTAAAGCAACTAAAGCCTCAAGTGTCGCACGCATTGAAACGCCCAAATGGGTGAGAATTAAGTAGTAAATTGTAATCCCAAGGATACCCAATCCAACAACCAAAAGGCCGGTGATAGCACCAGCTTTAAAGGAGACGTCCAGGGCGGCTTTGAGTCCATGACGTGCAGCTTCGCATGTGCGCACATTAGAGCGAACAGAGACGTTCATTCCAATATAGCCGGTTAGACCAGATAATACAGCTCCAATCAGGAAGCCGATTCCAACAAATTTTCCCAGGAGGAGGGTGAGCAAAGCACAAATGACGATACCGACCACTGTGATCACTTGGTATTGTCTATTGAGATATGCCTGGGCTCCCTCTTGGATAGCCGCTGCAATTTCTTGCATCCGTGCATTGCCGGCACTCAGAGAGAGGATGGAACGGATTGACACCGCACCATACAGGAGAGCTAGCACGCCTGAGGCGATAATGAATTCATAAGCGTATGACATTTTTGATAAACCTCTTTGTTGCATTAAGATAACTGGTTGCGAGCATATAAGATTCGCCATAAAATCGCAAAAAAAAAAGAAAAGCACACAAAAATTCATAGTTAGGAAAGGGCAACAAGGAAGCTCTCTGAAAAATAGATCTGGAAAAATAAGGAGAGAATCGTTAGACTTCGTAGCTCATGCTTTTCCTTTTTATATTGGGGGAGCAGCTTCTAAGGACTGATAGCTCAGTGGATAGAGCACCCGCCTTCTAAGCGGGTGGTCGCAGGTTCGAGTCCTGCTCAGTCCAATTTTACACTACAAGACGTAGTGATTGGCCTTCCAGCTTTCCAGGCAGCTAATGCATGATTGATAACCTGAATGAATTGCTGTCTTCGGCCGGCATCGTCTGAGCGGTAAATATACCCGAGATGGGTCACATCCTGCACAGGAATCGAAGCAATAGCCAGTTGTGATGAATGGAGCGATAGTTTAATCAGCAGTCGTGCAATCTCATCCCTCACCGATCGGTGGACAGCCTTTACCGTGATAAAAACAAATAAAGGGTCACTGACAACGTTTAACGAATAGGTCTCATCATTACACAAAGGAGCCTCAATTGCAGACATCAGCATTAAAAACAGTGTACGCATCGCTTCCGGCTCTAAAACATTCCGCATGATCACCGGAGTTAACGAGTAAAAAAAGTTCTCAAGCATCAAATCACTATACTTTAACTCACTTAAAAGGGCTTTCAAATCGATCAGGACTTCATGCTGTTTGGAAATCATTCCGCCATTAAAATCGCGGATCTCACCCATGATATTGAAGAGCTCTTCGATGACTATCTGTCTGGCTCGATTGAGATCGATGGTGTGATCTGCGCGAAGAAACTGATCTTTGTGAAGCTTAACGCGAAAGACAGTGGCTTCTTTTTTATGTTTTCTTCTAAGGCTTCCTGCGTTTTGAATCCGGTCATGAATATATTTCAAGCTTGTATTGCTATTTTTGAACATCTCATGGATAGACAGATTATCCGAACGCTCGACCCTAACCAAAATTACCGTAAAGAAAACATGCGTATGGGTTTGTTCATCAAATGAAATAAATACCTGGGGAATGTCTCTTAAGTACTTAATTTGACTGCTTAAACTGAGAATATTGCGGATAATTTCTTCTTCATTACGCGGCATAAAGACGGGATGTAAGAGATGCTTGATCCGATTCTGTAAATCAGCGGATAATTTCTGACGCAACAACCGAATCTCCTCGGATGAAAACTCTGCTCCATTGCCTTTTTCCAACTCAAGATACATTGTACAAATGGGCTCGGACCCGCGTCGATTGGCAAAAAATGAATTTTCTATGGGCCGTGCAGTTGGAACATAGTGTTGAATGGCTTTAAGCAAATGGGGTTTGTCCAACGCTTCCTTATCTCGGAAGAAATTCACTCCAATCAGGACGGCAAGAACAGTCTTGTGTCCATCGCTATGCTTGATTCTGGATCGAAAGAGTTTCAGCTTGAAATGTCTTTTTTGCGGAAACTTTTTGACTGCCTCTCGCAATCCTTTGCGAAATAGATAATGGATGCCGATAATGCGACTTAAATGACGGCATTCTCTTGCCTCCTTAAAGTCCTCCCGGCAAATTAAGAGAACATGCTGCATTTCAGTCAATACATCCTGGTCAAAATCAGCCGGCCGATGATCAATGAGATAGGCGATGTTGTCTTGAATGAGTGCTGTTTTTTCATCCCTCGAAAACCCCTTGATTTCAAGAATGCGCCTCGCATCGTAGCTGGAAGCGAGCCCCATCTGCAACTCTGTTTCAAGCGCGGGAAGATTGTCGGTGATCTGATCCAATTCTTTCTTAGTTTCAACACGAATCATGACTTCACAAAGAGTATAAACATCATCATTAACGTCTAATAACTGAAAATCGGCGGAATAAATTAAGACAACATTCGAACGCCTTCCCGGCAGCAGCCAGCCATTCACCATATCAAAAAAGAACTTAAACGCATTGGCACGATGCCTCATTAATGCAAAAAAAGACATCGTTCCAGGAACTTCGTGGCACTTTGTTGCGGTGACCAGTGGCAACGACGAAAAGAATTGCTCACGCAACTGGGGAACTCCACTTTTGTTTTCATCATTTTGAAGCCCCATCCGGTCCACAAGAAGCCTGCGCAAAGTATCGCAAACGATACCCTTGTAGACAGGTGCACCATGTCCACTAAAAACAGGTTTCACTTGGGAAAGAAATTCATTAATCATTGGTATGTACCGGAGACTCATATTCTTCTTCATAAATAAAATGATTTAATCGAATGGTATCGGGTGAACCCACTAGTGTCCCTAAACTTTCTTCAGCTTGAATCGACGTTTTCAGGTCAAAATCTTGAAAAGATAGCACGTGCAATAACACTCCATTTCGACGAGCTAACTCGACACTGCGCTGCTGCAATACCTCAGCACCCTTATTCAAAATATCTAAAGTCGCATCATAACTCAATCTGGGAAGCAATTGCGCTTGTGGATTTTCCTTTGGATCACAAGAGAAAATTCCAGGTACATCCTTAAAAAACTCCACTTTTGTCGCTCCTAAGGCCACTGCCAATGCAACTGCCGATGTATCAGACCCCCCTCGCCCCAGTGTTGTGATCTCCCCCTTCCGGCTGACCCCCTGAAATCCAGCAACGATCGCGACTTGGCCATTATCCAAAACGGGTAGCAAACGGTTTGGCCTCACGTCGATAATTCTGGCATCAGTATGTCGATGGCATGTAATAATCCCCGACTGGCTCCCAGTAAAACTCACTGCCTGATGCTGCTTTGCCGCAAGAGCCATGGCCAAAAGTGAAATACTGATTCGTTCCCCAACACTGACTAACATGTCATACTCGCGCCGGGGCGGTTCAGGATTCACCTGCAAAGCCAACGAAATAAGTTCATCCGTTGTATCTCCCATGGCGCTGACAACGACAACAATACGTTGGTACTTCTGTCGGCGACTGAGGACAATATCGGCTATTCGGGCAAACTGTCTGGGATTTGCGACCGCAGCCCCCCCAAATTTCATGACTAATGTATTCATATCACATACCATAATGCAAAAACTCTGGATAGTCAAATCCAATTCCTGATGGGCGGGATAAGGCAGGACACATCCATTCCGAATCCCGTAAGAGATGAGCTCATTTGACTTTAAAAGAAGAAGGAAAATGGCATGGTTCAAATGAAGGTAACACTTTTGGATGGCCATGATCACCTGAACG